>CAZRYI010000006.1:2957-22759 GCA_964604255.1 uncultured Nitrospirota bacterium | reverse complement strand
GCGATGAACGCATTGAACTGGATATTCCAAAAGAAATCCTGAAAAGTCTCACCCTACCGGACCTTTCCCAGATATTAAAAATAAATACCGATTTCGATGATGCCGATTTTGATTGACAATCGCCGGTTTTGACTTAGAAAACCTCCTTGACTTTTTCTGATGATTTGCTATGATTCCCTCTCATTAAACCGAAAATCCGAGTTCCCGGAATTTACTCCATCGACCATAACCGGTAGCTTTTGATGAAACCCCGAATGCAGAAAATAAGATGAGTGGACAAACACCGGTTCAGGATGTTTTTGCGACCGCAACCCTTGCGGGGCTTTACTTCGATCAGGGTGCCTATCGGGAAGCGGCCGAAATCTACAGAAAACTATTACTGAAAAATCCTTCTGACATTGGAATGCAGCTTCGCCTTGAACATGCGCTTTCGCAGATCCAGGGCAAAACAGGCACACCAAAGCACTCAATGGGCATCGAGACAGATGCTATTCGTGATGCTCGAAAATGGAAAATTGCACAATTGCAAGCATGGTTGAATCATATTCAAATGGAGGGCCGCGTATGAGTTTTCAGGATCATCTACAGAAAATGGCGAATCAGGTTGAAGCGCTGACCGGTGTGGCAATTTCAGACATGGATGGCATCATTGTTGATGAATATAAAATTGATCCTTCGCTCGACATGTCCATGTTGGTTGCGGAATACGGCGGTTTTTGGTCTGCCGCGGACAAAGCTGGACAGTCATGCGATCTGGGTGGCACAGAAGAAATCTGTATTCTGGGAGAAAAAACCAACCTGGTCATTCGGAAAATCAGCAAGGATTATTTTCTCCTAGTGGTCATTTCCGCTGAAAAAGGGATGGGCAAAGGACGCTTTTACGCAAAAATGAGTGTAGGCCCCTTGCAGGAAGAAATCGAAGTCTAATGCAAATTCTTGTATTGCATGGCCCAAACCTGAACCTGCTCGGAGAACGGGAAGAAAGCCACTATGGCGCAATGCGCCTTTCAGAAATTAACGAACAAATTACTGTTTGCGCAAAAGAAAACGGGGCCGAAGTCACCACATTTCAATCAAATTCAGAAGGCACACTGGTTGATCACATTCAGCAGGCGAAGGTTTCCGATGTGGATGCCATCGTCATCAACGCAGCAGCCTATACCCATACCAGCATTGCCATTCGAGATGCGCTTCTTGCCGTGAAAATACCGGCGGTCGAGGTACATTTATCCAACATCTATTCCAGAGAGACATTTCGTCACCGTTCCCTGCTGGCCGATATTGTCATCGCTCAGGTCTCCGGTTTTGGACCTCAGAGCTATATTCTGGGACTGATGGGCATTATGCATCATCTTAAAAATACGAAAAATTAATTAAAACGAAGGACAGGTCAACACATATGATTTCAACTGCAAATTTTCGGAACGGTGCCAAAATAGAAATTGATGGCGACCCCTTTCAGATCGTAGAATTCCAACACGTCAAACCGGGAAAAGGTGGAGCCTTTGTCCGATCAAAACTCAAGAATTTGAAAACAGGGAATTTACTGGAAAAAACATTTCGTTCGGGAGAACGTCTCAATGAACCCGATCTTTCCGACCAGGAAATGCAGTTTCTTTATTCCGCAGATGACGAATATCACTTCATGAACACAGGTACTTATGATCAGCTCTTCATCACAAAATCTCAGCTCGGCACAGCAAAAAATTTTCTCAAAGAAAACATGATTGTGAAGATCCTGTTTTTCAGAGGCAAGCCATTGAATGTGGATCTTCCCCTTTTTGTGACTCTCAAGATCACAGAAACCCCTCCGGGATTTAAGGGCGATACAGCAACAGGTGGCACAAAATTAGCGACCCTGGAGACAGGGGGTGTCGTGAAGGTGCCTTTATATATTGAAGAGGACACTTTGATTAAAATTGATACGCGAACGGGTGATTTTGTCGAGCGAGTCAAGGAGTGAGCTTCGGAAAATTTGCAGTATTGGCTGCAAGTCATTGACTTGCAGCAACTAAAAAAGTAGCGTGTTGGCCAAACCGAGAGGATGGGCATGGATCTAGAAGAGATTAAAAAATTGATTGCTTTGCTGGATGAAAGCAATTTAAGCGAAATTGAGGTGGAGGATTCAGAACAGCGCATTCGCCTTTGTCGAGAACGCTCACTTCCACCGCTGGTGCAAAGCCTGCCAGTCGCCGCTCCGGCACTTCCTGCCAGCGGGTCTGCAGAAGAGGCACTTGCTAATGCGGAAAGCGAAACACAACATCAGGTGAAATCTCCCATCGTCGGAACCTTTTATCGATCCTCTTCTCCAGAGATCAGCCCTTATATTGAACTGGGTGACTTAGTCAAAAAGGGACAGACGCTCTGCATTGTTGAAGCCATGAAGTTAATGAATGAAATCGAATCTGACATTGACGGCAAAGTGGTGAAGGTGAATGTGGATGATGGTGCCGCTGTCGAGTTTGGTGAAGCCCTATTCACAATTGAACCGGCCTGATTGCGATGTTTCGTAAAGTCTTAATTGCAAATCGAGGAGAGATTGCGCTTCGCATTGTTCGCGCCTGCCGTGAATTGGGTGTGCCCAGTGTCGCGATCTTTTCAGAACCGGATGCTGCATCCCTTCATGTGCGCTTTGCCGACGAAGCCGTTTGTGTCGGCCCCGCCGATTCTGCCCTTTCCTACCGGAATATCCCCAACATCCTAAGCGCGGCTGAGATCACTGGTGCCGATGCCATTCATCCTGGTTATGGATTTTTAGCTGAAAACAGTCCTTTTGCAGATGCCTGCGAATCAGCGGGCATCAAGTTTATCGGTCCTTCCCCTGAATGCATCACCATGATGGGCGACAAAGCAAAGGCCCGTGAACTGATGGCAAAAAACGGTGTGCCGATTATTCCTGGCAGCGACGGCATCATTTTAGATGTGGAAGAAGGAAAAAGGGTTGCGCGGAAAATTGGTTATCCAATCATTATTAAAGCCGTTGCCGGAGGCGGTGGACGCGGAATGCGGGTCGTTCATGAAGAAGGCGAATTCAAAAACGCATTTCTGGCAGCCAAGATGGAAGCAAAAGCAGGATTTGGAAACGATGGCGTCTACATGGAACGCTTCTTTACCGAGCCTCGGCATATCGAAATTCAGATTTTGGCTGATGATAAAGGCAAGATGATCTACCTGCCTGAGCGGGATTGTTCTATTCAACGTCGCCACCAGAAGCTGATTGAAGAGTCTCCCTCGCCTGTTGTGGATGACAAACTTCGCAGAGAACTTGGCAAAGCGGCCACGGCGGCCGTCACGGCTTCGCGCTATGTGAATGCCGGCACCGTTGAATTTTTGCTTGATAAAGATCACAGCTTTTATTTTATTGAGATGAATACGCGCATCCAGGTGGAACATCCCGTAACGGAGTGCGTCACCTCCATCGACCTCGTTAAGGAACAGATCAGGATTGCCGCAGGTAATTCACTGTCTTACAAACAAAGCCAGGTCAGATTACTGGGCCATAGCTTTGAGTGTCGGGTTAATGCGGAATCTCCTGAAAACTTTACACCCAGCCCCGGTACCATTAGCGCATTTCACATGCCGGGTGGGCCGGGCATTCGGGTGGATTCCGCCAGTTATATGGGCAGTGTCATCAGTCCTTATTATGACTCTCTCATTGCAAAACTCATCGTGCATTCAAGTTCGCGTGATGGGGCGATTGCAAAAATGAAGGGTGCGCTTTCCGAATTTGTCATTGAGGGGATTCAAACCAGCATCCCACTCCACAAACGGGTTTTTGAAGATCCAACTTTCATCAAAGGTCGTTTCTCCACAAACTATCTTGACCACTTCCTCGCGACTTCGAAGTCTCAGGAAAACGACACCTGATTAATGATCTTTCCCGCCCTGTACCTTATTGCCGATCCTGCACTCTATCGTCGTAACGGAGCACCCTGTTCCGAGTCCTTTTTTCAGGCGATTGCAGTGGCGATTGACGGCGGCATCCAGCTCATCCAATATCGGGACAAATCAGGCGAAAGAGGGCGTATCTATGAATACGCAGAGCGACTGCGTGAATTGACCGCACAATCAAAGGTCAAGTTGATCATTAATGATGAGCTTGATATTGCAATGGCAGTCGGCGCGGATGGTGTTCATCTCGGACAGGACGATTTTCCCGTCGCACCGGCCCGAGCCCTGCTTGGAGAGCAAGCCATTATCGGTCTGTCTACTCACAGTCTTTCAGAGGCCCTTGCCGCAAAAAAAGAGCCGGTCGATTACATTGGTTTTGGGCCTATTTTCTCAACGGAAACCTTACAATCGGATCGACTTCCCCTTGGCATTGAAGCAATTTCCGAGCTTTGTAAAAAAGTCCATCTCCCGGTTTATGCAATCGGGGGCATTCAACAAAGCCATGTACAGGCAATTCTCAATGCCGGTGCCACAGGTGTTGCAGTGGCATCCGCTTTAGTGGGAGCCTCCAAACTGGATCTGCAAAACTGGGACTCAGGCTTCTCTTCTTAAAAGCAAATCTTAAAAGCAAAAATAGAATTTTGTGGTATCTTTGGCCTAGGAGTCTGTCAGGCTCCTGGATTTAGATTAGGAGGACAACCATGATACTGAGTAATACGGAAACCATCATGGGCAAGGAAATCGTCGAATTTTATGGTGTTGTGACCGGAAGTACTGTTCGGGCAAAACACCTGGGTCGCGATCTCATGGCGGGCTTGAAAAATTTAATCGGTGGAGAACTCAAGGGTTACACTGAATTGCTCGAAGATTCCCGTCAGGAGGCGATTGACCGCATGGTGGCTCAAGCGACTTCGGTGGGGGCCAATGCGATTGTGAATATTCGATTTTCCACCAGTAGCATTGCCCAAGGGGCCGCAGAGCTTTTTGCCTACGGTACCGCAGTCAAAGTGGAATAGTCCTGATATGGATCTCATCATTCAAATCGGTTTTACGCTTGCGCTCCTGCTCGTGACCTATATTATCGGCAGCATCACCGAAAAAAGACATTTCGAAGGGCTCGCAAAACGGGAACACTGGAGCCGGAACATGACAGTGATTACCCTGAAAACCCCGCCACCAGATTGGGAGGCTCAGAAGGTCGGACTGGTGATGGGCAATGTCGTCATTTCAGTCGATTATTTTAAACGGTTTTTGGCGGGTCTGCGCAGTATCGTCGGGGGCAGAATCAAGACCTACGAACCCCTGTTGGATCGCGCGCGGCGTGAAGCCATGATGCGCATGAAAGAAGAGGCCCGGAACAAGGGTTTCAACACCATCCTGAATGTTCGGCTCGAAACAACTCGTCTCGCCACACGCAAGGGCGGAAAAGGGGTCGCCGGAATAGAGATTCTGGCCTTCGGCACTGCCCTGAAACGTGTGCTGCCCACGCCTGAATAGTTCAGCCATGCGTTCTGTTCCAAAAATACCCGATGCTCAAGTCAATGTTTCCCCCATCCATCCCTTGCGCGAAGGTTTTGTCCTGCTGGTAGGACTTTGCCTTGTTGCCGCGTTGGTTTTCTCTGTGATCGCCTTTTCGGTTGATCTGCTTGTCCCCCTGGTTTCTCACGAACTTGAGGCCGAACTACTTGAGCCGGTTTGGCGTCAAATCGAAAGACAAATGGGGCCACAAGGACTGAAAGAGTCTGAAGCACTCACCGAGCTGCTGCTGCGTGTCGCAGTCAATTGGGAAGACAGCCCCTATGATTTTCGAGTGGGGATCTGGAAAGAAGAGGGCCTGAATGCCTTCGCCTTACCGGGTGGTGCGATTTTGGTGACATCCGGCCTGCTCGAAAAAATGGAGAGTGAAAACGAACTGGCCTTTGTGCTTGCGCATGAACTGGGACATTTTTATCATCGCGATCATCTGAGGGCGCTTGGAAGAGGGATGCTCATCAATGTGCTCTTGGCCTTTACCGGTCTGGGAGGGGGCGAATCAGTCTCTTTGCTGGGCAACACGGGCCTACTTGCTGAGCGCAGTTTCAGCCGAGATCAGGAAGGAGCCGCCGACCGTTTTGGATTTGAGATGCTCTACCAAACTTACGGGCATGTTGCAGGAGGCTCAGACTTTTTTAGCAAGTTGCCGGATGCCGAACAAGCCGGGGGAAGTTTTTCCTCCTTTACCCAAACCCATCCCGTCTCAAAACAAAGAATCGACGCCCTGGAAAATCTGGCGAAACAAAAGGGATGGCCGCTGAGCGGTGAGCTAAGTCCTACCATCAAAAAAGAAAAATGATGTATTTGTCGTGTCCTACATTTCTTGACAATGACGGGATTTTTCTGCTAAATATTCGCCTTTATTTTTGATTTCAGGGGACGGTAAAGCAGATGCAAGTCAAGATAAACGGCAAAGCCGAAGTGATTCAGGAAAGCAGACTCGGAGACCTCCTAAAATCTAAAAACATCGAAGCTCAGATGGTGACGGTTGAACTCAATAACAAAATGATCGACCGTGCCAGCCTGAGCGAAACCACTCTCCACGAAGGCGATGAAATTGAGTTCATCTACTTTATGGGTGGTGGCTCCCTCATGCGCTAATACAATTATGACGAAGCAACACACTGACATTACCGACTTGATCGGTCAAACACCCTTGGTTCAACTCAAGCATTTCGCTGAGAAGGACAGTGCGCGTCTTTTTGCGAAGGTGGAATATTTTAATCCGGGCGGCAGCGTCAAAGATAGAATCTGCCTGAGCATGATTGAAGCCGCTGAAGCCGACGGACGCTTGAAGCCGGGCATGACCATTGTTGAACCGACCAGTGGCAATACTGGCATCGGTCTGGCCCTGGTTGCGGCGGTGAGAAAATATCAGCTGATTTTGGTGATGCCGGAATCCATGAGCATGGAACGTGCCAGCCTGCTCTCATCCTACGGGGCACAATTGGTATTGACCCCGGCTTGGGAAGGGATGCGAGGCGCAATCAAAGAAGCGGAAAATATTCTTGAACAGCACCCGGACTATTTCATGCCTGCGCAATTTTCTAATCCGGCCAACCCTGAGGCACATCGTGAAACAACCGGACCTGAAATTCTAGCTGCCTTAGGTGACACAAAGATTGATGCCTTTGTTGTAGGTGTCGGCACAGGTGGCACGATTACCGGAGTGGGTGAAGTCCTAAAAGCGAAAAACCCTGGAACTCAGGTGATTGCAGTTGAACCGGCCACTTGCGCTGTTTTGTCGGGAGACGAGCCGGGTCCCCATAAAATTCAGGGCATCGGAGCAGGTTTTGTGCCTGAGATCCTGAACCGCGAGATCATTGATCGCGTGGTCACAGTGACAGACGATGACGCCTATCGATCCACTAAACGACTTGCCAAGGAAGAAGGTCTCCTGGTTGGCATTTCCTCCGGTGCCAACGCCTGGGCGGCCTCCGTGGTAGCACAAGAACTGGGCGTGGATAAAACCGTGGTGACTGTACTGCCGGATACGGGCGAGCGATACATCAGCATTGAAAAATATTTTAATATTTAAGCACTTGGTTTTCAGGGTTTAAACATGGCTTTCACAGAAGAACAACTCATTCGCTACAGTCGGCACATCATCCTGACCGAGGTGGGTGGCAAGGGTCAAAAAAAGTTTGGTCAAGCCAAGGTCTTAATTGTCGGGGCAGGTGGACTGGGTGCGCCACTGGCGATGTATCTTGCTGCCGCAGGTATCGGCACAATCGGCATCATTGATTCCGATGTGGTTGATCTGTCGAACCTCCAGCGTCAAATCATTCATCACACCGCCGATGTTGGAAGACCTAAGGTCAGTTCCGCAGCGGATAAGATTGCCGCAATCAATCCAGATGTGAAGGTCATCCCCTATAAAAAATACATCAATCCAGGAAATGCGATTGATATTTTCAGTGAATACGATGTAATCGTTGATGGAACGGATAATTTTCCGACGAAATTTTTAATCAATGACGCAGCCTTTTTTGCAAAAAAAGCCCTTGTGCATGGTGGCATTCTCCGTTTTGAAGGACAGCTCTTCACCATTATTCCGAATGAGAGCGCCTGTTATCGCTGTGTTTTTCCCGAACCTCCTCCTCAGGGCGTTGTGCCGAGTTGCCAGGAAGCCGGGGTCTTAGGCTCCCTGGCCGGACTGATTGGCACCTTACAGGGAACGGAGGTGCTTAAATTGATCCTGGGCATCGGGCAGCCTTTGACAAATCGCATCCTGACTTACAATGCCCTAAAGACAAACTTCCGGGAGATTCCCATTCAAAAGAGATCTGATTGTCCGCTTTGCGGAGATGATCCCTCAATCACAACATTAGAAATGCAGGAGCAGGCCGTCTGTGAAATCGACCCCGCTTCTGTGGTGGAAAAGAGTTAAATCGCATGAGTAAAATAAAAGGGCTGATTTGCAAAGAGTGCCACAAAGACTATCCGGCAGAAGCTATTCATGTCTGCGAATACTGTTTTGGCCCCCTGGAAGTCGCCTATAACTATGACTTTATTCAGACACAAATCTCGCGTGAAAAAATAAAACAAGGCCCCAGCAGCCTTTGGCGCTATAAAGATCTGCTGCCAATCGAAGGGGAACCAACCGTCGGACTCAATGCCGGTTTCACGCCGATGATCCATGCAAAAAACCTCGGTGCGGCCCTGGGTCTGGATTACCTTTATCTTAAAAATGACACCGTCAACTGCTTAACGCTTTCCTTTAAAGATCGGGTTGTCGCTGTCGCTTTGACCCGAGCGAAGGAATTAGGCTTCGATACCGCCGCTTGTGCATCCACCGGTAATCTGGCAAATTCGGTTTCGGCCCACGCGGCAGAAGCAGGGATGCGCTGTTTTGTGTTCATTCCCTCTGATTTGGAAGCGGGCAAAATTCTGGGCAATCTGGTTTACAATCCGAATGTTATTGCGGTGGATGGCAATTATGATGATGTGAATCGCCTTTGCAGCGAAGTCGCTGGTGAATATCCCTGGGCCTTCGTGAATATCAACATTCGCCCTTATTACTCGGAAGGTTCAAAAACCCTTGCGTATGAAACCGCCGAATACCTGGATTGGCAGTCGCCTGACCATGCGGTGGTGCCGATTGCATCGGGTTCTCTGCTGACCAAAATTTACAAAGGCTTTCATGAATTTGAAAAACTGGGCATTATTGGCAAGGTCAAAACCCGTATTCATGGGGCGCAAGCGGAAGGCTGTTCTCCGGTTTCAAGCGCATTCAAGAATAAAACGGACTTTATTAAACCGGTGAAACCCGCAACAATTGCAAAATCACTCGCCATTGGAAATCCAGCAGACGGGTATTATGGCATCAAGGTAGCACGCGAGAGCGGAGGCTTGATTGATGATGTTACTGACCCTGAAATCGTGAGTGGCATGAAGTTACTGGCAGAAAAAGAAGGCATCTTCGCTGAAACGGCGGGTGGTGTGACTGTTGCTGTGCTCAAAAAACTTTCTGAACAGGGTGTTTTTAAGCGGGGGGAATCTGTTGTCGCCTATATTACGGGCAATGGACTGAAAACCCAGGAAGCCATCGCCCCCTCAGTTGGAAAACCCTGGCACATTAAACCGAGTCTCATGAGCTTTCAGGATGCGCTCAAGGCTCTGAAGAAATAAACCAGATTTAAAGGAGTATGATCTAATGAGTAAGGTTCGTATCCCAACCCCCTTGCGACGTCTGACCGAAGGCCTGGGGGAAGTTGTTGCAGAAGGGGAAAACATTGCAGCAGTCATTGATGACTTAGATCGTTCCTATCCAGGAATGAAAGAGCGGCTCTGTGATGACGCAGGAGCGCTACGCCGCTTCGTCAATATCTACTTGAATGAAGAAGATATCCGTTTCCACAAGGGCCTGGATACGCCCGTTGCGGCTGCGGATGAAGTGTCGATTATTCCCGCAATTGCAGGGGGCTGACCGCCCTTTGTTGATTGTTTTATCCAACTTGGGCCGAAGGAGGGGAAAATGGCAAGTTTAAAAGTACATGTGACATTTCCTGAAGACAAGATTCGGGAACCGATTATTTACGATGTGGGCAAGCGCTATAAAATCGTCACCAACGTACGCCGGGCGGATGTCAATGAAAGGACCGGCTGGGTCGATCTGGAACTCACAGGGGAATCTGCCGAAATAGAGGCCGCTGCCGAGTGGATGAAACAGCAAGGTGTGGCGGTGGATCCCATTGAAAGAAACATCATTGAGTAAGTTTGGAATAAATTAAACATGTCATTAACTGAAGAACAACTTGAGCGTTACAGCCGACAGATTCTGCTGAAAGAAGTCGGAGGTAAAGGTCAGAAAAAAATCTCCGAGGCCAAGGTTTTTTTGATCGGTGCCGGAGGGCTCGGTTCGCCCGCAATTCTTTATCTTGCTTCTGCCGGGGTGGGCACCTTGGGTATTGTTGATGACGATGTTGTGGATCTTTCCAACCTGCAACGGCAAATCCTGCACAGTACAGAAACCCTGGATCAGCCAAAGATTGCCTCAGCAAAGTTGATGATTTCTAAAATGAACCCGGACGTTAAGGTCAACACTTACACTGAAAGACTCAACTCAGAAAATATTCTGGACGTTATCAAGGATTACGACATTATTTTGGATGGTTCGGATAATTTTCCGACCCGTTTCCTGGTTAACGACGCCGCTTTTTTTCTCAAAAAAACCCTCATCTCAGGTAGCATCTTCCGTTTTGAAGGCCAGCTGACCACGCTCAAGCCGCATGGTGATGCACCTTTGCCCTGCTATCGCTGTCTTTATCCCGAACCTCCGCCCTCCGGGCTGGTGCCAAGCTGCGAAGAAGCAGGGGTCTTAGGTGTACTGGCCGGAACGATTGGTGTCATGCAAGCCGCCGAAGCGCTCAAAGAAATCTTGGGTATCGGAGAAACGCTGGCAGGACGCTTGCTGATTTACGATGCGCTTGAAATGTCCTTCCGTAATGTCAGGGTGCCGAAAGATCCCACTTGCGCCCTTTGCGGACCCGATCCGACGATTACAGAATTACTCGACTACGAAATTTCCTGTAGTCTCCCCTCCCCCAAATAAAGGACGAAGGCTTGGCTGCTTCCCTAAAGCTCGGCTCTCCTGCTCCTTGGCAAATGATGAGACTTGGCTTCGCTAAGCTTTTCCTTGTACTTGCATTGACTTTAAATGGATGTGCGATGGACAAGGGCTTTATCTACTTTCCTGAAAAACGGGTGATTGCAACGCCAGCCGCTGTGGATCTACCTTATGAAGATCTCTACCTCAATACTCAGGATGGCGTGAAGATCAATGCCTGGTTTGTTCCCTTTGAAAAAAGCCGCCGCACTTTACTTTGGTTTCATGGAAACGCCGGAAATATCGGGAACCGCGTTGACCTGCTCAGCCAGCTTCATCGAAAATTAAAGAGCAATATTCTCATTATTGATTACCGTGGATACGGTTTGAGTGAAGGGGACATCTCCGAAGAAGGTACTCGGCTCGATGCTCGAGCAGCCTATGACTATTTACTGAGTCGTAAGGACATTGATCCCAGAAAAATCATTCT
Source organism: uncultured Nitrospirota bacterium (assembly GCA_964604255.1). GTDB lineage: Bacteria > Nitrospirota > Nitrospiria > SBBL01 > JAADHI01 > JAJDBU01. The sequence goes on along the minus strand of CAZRYI010000006.1, from coordinate 11,297 downwards.
TTTCGGTCGTTCCCTGGGCGCGGCGGTTGCGCTTGATCTCGCCACCGACTTGAGGCACGGGGCTTTGATTCTTGAGGCACCTTTCACCTCTATTGAAGAGATGGCAAAAAAAGTTTTCCCGCTCTTGCCGAGCAGTCTGATGCTCAAAACACGCTACGACTCTATTTCTAAAATCAAATCAGTTCATATTCCTCTGCTAATCCTGCACGGTGATCAGGATCAGGTGGTGCCTTTTGCGCAGGGACAAACGCTTTTCGCGGCCGCAAATCAACCGAAAACGTTTTACACAATTTCGGGAGCAGGCCATAACGACACTTATGTTGTGGGCGGACGGGGTTATTTTGAGGCTTTGATGGGTTTTGTCGAAACGACTTTAAAGGAAAAGACCTAGCGCTTTTCCTTTAAAGTCGTTTGTTGTTTCGTTCTGCTTTTCTTTCTTTACTTCTTTTTCAATTCTGTTGGCACGGAAATCTTTTTGTAGCCTTCTGGAATTTCAAAAAGGCTTGCATCAAGATCCCTGACTTTAACATTTGCTAACTGAACCAGGATGTGCTCGTCTTTGTTGAAAAATTCCTGGCGAATGGGTGCATTGTTCAGATCGATTGCCTCCCAGGCCATACCTGTTCTGCGCTGATCATCTTGATCCTTCCAGGCAAGTTTGAACTTGTTCGTCATGATACCCGCAACATATTCTTTTGCGAGGAAGATCTTCTCATAGTTTTTCTTCGTTTCATTTGCGATATGGCTGGAAAGCCCACCTTCCTCCGTTGTTTCCATATACATTTTGTCATCGGGCATAAGGGTCCAGAACACAGGAGGACTTTTGTCTCCACGTGAAATAGCGATTGACCGTCGGCCTTTCAGCTCAATTTCCATGCGAAGTTTTTTGCCCTTCGTAAATAACTTTGATTCAAAGATATTTCGCTGTCGGCCAAAAGTTCCTTTGATAATCGTAATGTACTGATCCGCAATGTAGTCTGCCTGGGCTGGAATTGGAACCAAACTTAAGGTGATTATAAAAAACAAAAGTATGCGAAGCTTGTTAAAGATCATGCTGCTCTCCTTTTGAAAGGCGGCACTATATCATTATTACGAACAGAGCAGCAACGCATGCCATCATGGCTCGATTTACTTTTATCGCCCCGATTCTTTTGGTATTTTCTTGCGTCTCATTTATTGTTGGTGTTATCTTTTCACAATACCTGGAAAATTTTAGTGAATAGTGGTCATTCTCGTGAAGTCAGATGTTTTTGCAAAAACCTTTCAGCATGGATATTTTCTGGCTTTTCTTGACAAAATAGAAATCAAGAGGTAATATTTTATTAATCGTTGTCTCTCAAAAAGCAAAGTGACAAATCATTGAGGAGGAATCATGAGTGCATTAGTTGATCCATACAGCAGGTCTATTACATATATGCGGGTTTCTGTTACAGATCGATGTAACCTACGGTGTATCTACTGTATGCCTGAAGAAGGTTTGAGTTGGACTCCGACAAAGGAGATTCTGACTTATGATGAGTTGCTCCGAATCATTCGTGTCGCAGCAAAAAGAGGCCTGCAAAAAATCAGGATTACAGGCGGCGAACCCCTTGTTAGAAAAGGCATTGTCGGGTTTGTTGAGCAGGTGAATCAAATCGAAGGTATCAATGAAATTGCACTAACCACTAACGCCGTCTTTTTAAAAGAGATGGCAAGTGATCTCCACAAAGCAGGCCTGAGAAGGCTGAATATCAGTCTTGATTCCCTGAATCCCAAAACATTTGCCGAAGTGGTTCGGAGAGATATTTTCGATATGGTTTGGGAGGGCATCGAAGAAGCGGAACGGGTCGGTTTTGAGCCGATCAAGATTAACGTCGTGCTTCAACAAGGTGTGAATGACCATGAGGTTGTTGACTTTGTCAACCTGACTCGCAGGAAACCTTACCATGTGCGCTTCATTGAATACATGCCCTGCGCCAATTGGGAGATGTGGAAAAAAACCTATCGTCCCTTCCAGGCTGTGGTTGATGAAGTCGAGACGCGCTTTGGACATTTGATTCCTGTTAACGGCGCAAATGAGGGTAACAACGGTCCTGCCGAAAATTTCCGGCTGCCAGGTGCCCCCGGCATCATCGGATTTATCCATGCGGTCAGCCACGATTTTTGCGATACCTGCAACCGTGTTCGACTGACCGCCGACGGCCAGATCCGACCTTGCCTGTTCTCCGAGATTGCAGTTGATTTCCGAGAAGCCATCCGAAACGGGTGCAGCGATGAGGAACTTGAAGGGCTGTTGGATCAAGTGCTTTATGTCAAACCCTTGTATCACGAGTTGGATGTGAATGCGGAAGAAAAAATGCTTCCGACCATGGTGAATCTAGGGGGCTAGAACAGGCCAACTAAAAAGACTTGCACCTTAAAGTCGAATGATGGTAAAATCGTAATGTAATTTGAACTTAATTAAGGCCATATTGGGATATGGCCGGTTTTTGTATCCTTTTTTGGCAATAACGCAAAAGAAAGGGGGAGTAATGAAAGAAAGAAATAAAAAACACCTTTGGGTAAAAAATATCGCACTTACTGCTTTGTCTGTCGGTTTGGTTGCCATACCAATGGGCCACTCAGAAGCAGCTGATGACTTTTTCACCAATTCTCAAACAACGGATCAACGGTCCGACGGCACTAACGGTAACCCTGGTTATAATCCCTGCGTGGGCGGCACCTTAACAACGTCCTCCTGTACGGGGGGCAGTGGTTTACTGACCAACGTCGCAGGCGCATTTGTCACAGCGGGGCCCGGTGCAATCACAGATAATATGTTTGGATTGGTCGCGACTGCCGCACTTGGGGCCGATGGCGTTGTGGGTGGTACTGGGCTTAACGCCGATGTTGCTACCACAACTTGTTCTCCCGGCCTAGGCGAAGCAGGGGCCGACCCTGACGGATTAAACGGTTTGAACTGCGGAAATGTACGCATCAATCCTGCCCAGCAGGGACAGACCATTCCGACAGATGGGACTAATTTAACAGCTGCACTCGTCAGCAATATTTCAATGGATATGAATTCAGGTGTCGGTGCAGAAGCCCATCGCTCTCAAGTAGAGGGTGGTTTTGTCTGGAATCCCACCACTGTTGCGACGGCCCTGCCGGTGGACGTGACAAACATGCCTACCATTGCCGGTGTCACTCCGGCAGCCTTGATCAGTGCTGCTGGTAGCTGTACCGGAGTTTCAGCAAGCGTCATCGCTGTTTGCGGTTTGCAATCAATGCAGGAAACAACCGCGCTTTCCGCTTCAACGTCAGTCAAGGTAGACCAGACGACCTCCTGGTCGTCAACGGTTGATGCCTCAGGCACACTCTTGGCCAACCCCACAATCACATGGGCGATGAAAATCAATCAGGCTGATGTGGTGGGTACCGGTGGTGCGTTTGTCCAGGAGCTTTCAGGGTCCTTTGAATACAATCAATCAGGAACAACCTTTCCATCAACGCAATACCCGAACGGGGAAAGCGTGACGAACGGCTCCATTGCGGGAGCGAACCTGCCATGAGATAAGGTTTTTGAACTTTAATCTCTAGTGCCGGTGCTCCGGGTGCTTAACACATTCAAATGGAGGTAAGTATTATTATGAAAAAGACAATCTTAATCTTAACAGTCACAGTCGGGTTCTTTGCCGCCCTGCCGATGATGTCCTGGGCGCAAGTTGATCCGAACATCAATACTTCATCGACAGATCTTCGCTCAAACGGTTCCGATGGTAGCCCTGGCTTTAATCCCTGCGTCGGAGGAACCAACACCAACGGCGTTTGTGGTGGTTCGGTGAGTGCTTCGGCACTTTTATCTTCGGCCAATTTAACCCTTTTCAGCAAACTGGGTCCGGGTGCTGTTACCGATAACATGTTCGGGATCATTCGTCAGCCGGTATCTCCGGGAACCTGTGGTGCCCAAGGGGCAAATGGCACGAGTGAAGCGACCAGTACAAAACTGAATTGCGGTGACGTGTTTTTTAATCCAGCAAACCAGGGACAGACTGGTCTAGCGGGGACAAATGACTTGGCCGCAGCAGCAGCGCCGCTCGACTGGAACACCTCAATCAGTGCAGATTTTTGTGCCAATGGTGCAACAGACTGCCTGGTTTCTGCCGTGCAACTGGACGCAGCCCATGTCGGTTTTAACGTCGTGAACGATTTCAGTTGGGATCGGCTCAGCGGAACAACCGCGGCGGTTGTTTCTTCTCAGACAGTCGAACAGACAACGGCCGTCAAAACCTCAGGCATCGGAACCTGCTGCGGATCGGCAAATGCCGGCACGGGTGATCAGTGGTTTAGAGTCACAAGCGATTTTACGGTGACTTCAAACAACGGAGACCAGTTTACTCAGGCACAGCCGACAGTAAGCTGGACAATGAACATCGAAGATCCAGATCAATCGGGTTCGGGTTCGGGTAAGTTCTCTCAGTCGATTTCCGGTTCTTTTGTCCGAAACACCGGGTCCTTTACCTCGGTGCAATATCCGAGCGGGGAGTCACAGAGCAACCAAATCACAACTGCAACCCTTCCTTAAAAAGGGCTGTGATGCAACCCAAGGGCTTTGATTTAGAAAAAGTCTGAAAGTAGCAAAAAAGGGGAGAGACCTCAGGGTTTCTCTCCTTTTTTTATTAGAACTTCCCTAAAATCCATTAAAACAAGATTGATTTTTACCTCCGTTCCTATCTTGCAAAGCGAGAGGGAATTCGTTATATTCAAGCGCTTTACGCTCTAGAGTGTGTGCTGATATAGCATCGAAAGGCTGAATTTGAATCGTAAAACAATCCTGATTACCGCCGGGATTATGATGTTTTTTGTCGTTTTAATGTCCGTCGCCTTAGTGATGGAATCACGTAAATCTCAAAGAATACGGGCAGAGGTAGAATTTCTAAAACCGAACGAAGCGGACTTTGTTGAAATGCCGACGGTTGACTACAGCGTATATGAGGTCATTGCTGGAGGTGATGGACGGGACATGGTGCTCATTCCTTCCGGCTCCTTCACAATGGGCGGTGGTGAAGCCGGTGATTTCGACGAACAACCACAACGCGTAATCTACCTGGACCCCTACTATATCGACAAACATGAAGTGAGCAATGCCGATTACAAACGCTTTAGTTCAATGCTCAAAAGACCCCTGCCGAAGATTCCAGTATTTGAAGATGACGTAAATCTCTTGAAGGGCGATACCCAACCCGTCGTGGGCGTCGCCTGGCTTGATGCCGTCGCCTACTGTCGCTGGGCCGGAAATCGTCTACCGACAGAAGCCGAATGGGAAAAAGCCGCACGCGGACAGGATGGTGATCGTTGGCCCTGGGGTGACAGCTTTAATACATTACATGCCAATGGCCGTGGAGAAGAAGACGGTTACAAATATTCTGCGCCGGTCGGAAGTTTTGAGCGCGGCAGAAGTCCCTACGGTCTTTATGACATGGCAGGTAACGTCTCAGAATGGGTTTCAGACTGGTATGAGCAATTTTATTATAAAGACTCTCCCTTTAAAAATCCGAAAGGTCCCGAAGACCCTGGCATTACGCATGTCTTGTCCTATCGCGGTGGATCGTACCAGAACACAAAACATGATTTAAGGGCCTCGAAGCGTTTTGGCGGAGCGCACCCCGAACGTGGCGAGAGTACGGTGGGTATCCGTTGTGCGAGGAGTTTTGAATTAGAAACGGTGAGTTGATGATGGCACTCGGTTTATTGAAGTTGCCTCTTCAAGAAACATTTTAAAATAGTGGTATGCTGAAAAAACTCATATAAGTGAGGTCGCCTCAATCATGGGAAACTTCTTGCTCTTGCTTGCCGGAATCTTCATCCTTTTTGTTGCGGCGAAATCGGTTCCACCCCCGAAAGATTGACTCGAATAGCAAAAAACAGCGCGATCATCACATGCCCTTAGAGGCGTCACCCGATAGTAGGTCTCCTTGCAAAGCCATATCCGTAATTTCTCAATCGTCGCCCATATAGATCATGGAAAATCGACACTTGCAGACCGCCTGCTCGAAATGTCCGGTGCGGTCACCTCCCGTGAGTCTGTCGATCAGCTATTAGATGACATGGAGCTGGAGCGGGAGCGAGGCATTACCATCAAAGCCCGCGCCGTGCGCTTGTCCTATCGTTCAAAGGCGGGGCAGGACTATATTTTCAACCTGATTGACACACCGGGTCATGTTGATTTTGCCTATGAAGTTTCCAGAAGCCTTGCAGCCTGCGAAGGGGCCTTGCTGATTGTTGATGCCGCCCAGGGTGTCGAAGCACAAACCATTGCCAATGCCTATCTTGCAATCGATAACGATCTTGAGATCATCCCGGTCATCAACAAAATCGATTTACCCAATGCCAACATTGAGAGTGCAAAAGAGCAAATTGAAGAAATCCTGGGCCTTGATGCTTCAGAAGCCGTACTGACCAGTGCCAAAGAAGGACGCGGTATTGAGGACGTCATGGAAGCCGTCGTGAAATATATTCCAGCACCGAAAGGAGCGCAGGGCGACCCACTTCAAGCCCTGATCATTGATTCCTGGTTTGATAACTATCAAGGTGCAGTGATTCTGATTAAAATCGCCAATGGATCTGTTAAAAAGCACATGAAGATCCGACTCATGTCCAACCAAAAAGAACACGAAGTCCTGTCGATGGGGGTCTTCTCGCCCAAACCCACAGAAGTCTCAAGCCTTTCAGTCGGAGAAGTCGGCTACCTCATCTGCGGTATTCGAGACGTGGAAGAGACAAAAGTCGGCGACACCGTCACCGAAGCGGCACGACCCGCGGGGAAAGCGATTCCCGGATATAAAGAAGTCAAACCCATGGTCTTCTGCGGACTTTACACAATTGACACCGACCGATTTGAAGACCTGCGTGATGCGCTTGAAAAATTACGCCTCAATGATGCCTCCTTCCAGTTTGAACCGGAAACCTCTCTGGCCTTGGGTTTCGGATTTCGTTGCGGTTTTTTAGGCCTGCTGCATATGGAAATCATCAAAGAACGCCTCGAACGGGAATATCGACTTAGCTTAATCAGCACCGCTCCAACCGTGATCTACCACGTCGTGACCCACAAAAATGAAGTCCTGAAAATTGACAACCCCGCAAAATTACCGCCGTTTGATCAGATCGCCTCTTTTAAGGAACCTTTTATTAAAGGCACGATTATCACCAAGAGTGAGTTTCTCGGGGCGATTATCAAACTCTGCCAGGATCGGCGCGGCGAGCAAAAAGAGATGAACTATCTGGACGAAAATCGGGTGATGTTAAGTTATGAGCTGCCTTTAAACGAAGTGGTGCTTGATTTTTATGATCGCCTCAAATCAATCTCAAAAGGCTACGCCTCATTCGATTATGAACTCTGCGGCTATCAAGATGCCGACCTCGTCAAGGTCGATCTCATGTTTAATGGTGAAACGATTGATGCCTTGTCTTTTATTATTGATCGCCAAAAATCCTATATTCGCTCGCGGCAGTTAACCGAAAAAATGAAGGAAATTATTCCACGACAAATGTTTGAAGTGGCGATTCAAGCAGCCATCGGCAACAAAATTCTCGCCAGAGAAACCGTCAAGGCACTCAAAAAGAATGTGACCGCCAAATGTTACGGCGGGGATATTTCAAGGAAGAGGAAATTATGGGAGAAACAGAAGGAAGGGAAGAAGCGGATGAAACAGTTCGGTCGCGTCGAAATCCCTCAGGAAGCGTTTCTAGCAGCCCTAAAAATTCAAGACTAGACGACTCAGAAGAAACGCCTGACAAATCCACCTTCCGAGAATATGCGGAAACCCTTGTCATTGCGATTATTCTCGCATTGTTTATCCGTACCTTCGTCGTTCAGGCTTTCAAGATCCCCTCCGGCTCCATGATTCCGACATTGAGCATCGGAGATCACATTCTCGTCAACAAGTTTATCTATGGCGTCAAACTGCCCTTTACCGACATCGTGTTGATTCCCATTTCCAAGCCGGAACGGGGGGATGTCATGGTCTTTCGATTTCCAAAAGATGAAGAAAAAGACTTTATCAAACGCGTCATTGGCATTCCCGGTGATACCATCGAAGTCCGAGAAAAAGCACTTTATCTCAACGGGGTAAAGCAAGATGAAGCGTATATCAATCGTGGAGAGGATGCCGTCTCAAAACGCATGATTCCCGGACGCGACGATTTCGGGCCGGTGACCGTACCGGAAAATGCCTATTTCATGATGGGAGATAACAGAGATCACAGCTTGGATTCCCGTTTCTGGGGCTTTGTAGACTATTCAAAAATCAAGGGAGAAGCCTTCCTCATCTACTGGTCCTGGGACAAAGACACTATCAGCTTCGACTGGCTAAGCGGCTCAGT
>CAZRYI010000006.1:0-2857 GCA_964604255.1 uncultured Nitrospirota bacterium | reverse complement strand
TGCCTCAAGAACAAAAAACCATCCTAGATCAATTTTCAGGCTGCAAAGTCTTAGTACTCGGAGACTTGATGGTTGATCACTACATCTGGGGTTCAGTAAAACGCATCTCGCCCGAGGCCCCCGTGCCGGTTGTCGAAGTTAATTCAGAATCGGTGCGATTAGGCGGTGCAGGCAATGTGCTCAACAACATCTTAGGTCTTGGTGGGGAAGTCCTGCTGTGCTGTGTCATCGGTTCGGACGATTCCGGTACCTGGTTGTCTGGGCGTGTCGCAGAAAAAGGGGCCAGCCTTGCGGGTTTAATCGTCGAAACCGATCGCCCAACCACAAAAAAGACACGCATCATTGCGCATCAACAACAGGTGGTACGCTTTGATCACGAAAAAAAGTTACCCATCACAAAAAAAACAGAGCAACAACTCATCGACACCGTCCTGGCGCACTTGCCGCAACTGGATTGTCTGGTCATTTCTGACTATGCAAAAGGTGTTATTACCCGAGCCCTTTTAGAAGTCATTCTGCCTGCCGCAAATCAAGCAGGCGTACCCATCGTGGTCGATCCAAAAGTCAAACACTTCCCCTATTACAAAAACGTCACCCTGGTGACACCGAACCACCTGGAGGCTGAACAGGCTTCCGGCATTGCCATTGAGGACGACGCCAGCCTCCAGGCGGCAGGAGAACGTATTTTAGCGATGCTTGATTGTGAGGCCGCCCTGATCACACGCGGAGAACATGGCATGAGCCTCTTTGAACGCAGCGGCAGGGTCAGTCACATCCCGACCGAAGCCAAAGCCGTTTACGATGTCACAGGTGCGGGAGATACCGTTGCCAGCACACTCGCCGTCGCCCTTGCCGCCAAAATGTCCCTCGTTGAAGCGGCAAAGTTGTCGAACATTGCCGCTGGTATCGTCGTCGGCATTGTCGGCACCGCTGCAATCGAAAAAGACCAGCTTCAAAAAGCCTTAGACTCAAACCTTTAAAATCTAAGCTAAGCTTCCCTCAACAAGTATTCCAAGCGTTTTACCCCCTAAATTTCTCTAAAACAAGTCCGCGAAACTATGTAATCAATTACATAGTTTTCTCGATTTTTCATTTCAAATCACTATCCTGCTCACGACTTTCTTGTGAGACGTAAAAACATAAGTCATTGTAAATAAATGATAATAATCACTATTTTTACAAAAAAAGCACCCTGGTATAGATGTTGCTTTTTAGGAGGGTCGTACAAGAAAAAACGGGAGCAAAGAAGCTGTGAAAATGAAACTCAATTGCCGTGGTTTTAGTTTATTAGAAATCGCCATCACTGTGGCCGTGCTTGGCACCCTTGTTGCGATTGCGATTCCCAATTTGATGACCTGGTCGGCAAACCATCGCTTAAGAAACGATTTTTCAACACTTGAGGGAGATTTACAACTTGCCAGACTGACTGCCATTAATCGAAATGCGGTCGTCGCCCTTGTGTTCGATAGCCCCCTGACAAATCAGTACACCGTATTTGTTGATGACGGACAAGGCCTGGGAGGCACTGCCAGAGATCTGATTCAAAACGGCTCGGAAGAGGAAATTTTGCAAGGAGCCCTGTCAGAAGGCGTTAGCTTCGACACAATCAACGCCAGCGGCAAGGCCATCCTCTTCAACGGACGGGGTATGCGCGCCCGACCTGTTACGGACCCCGCAAATTTTATTTTAATCAACAGTAAAGGCCGACAGTACCAAATCTTTATCACGATGGTAGGGGATGTAGATGGCAACTACCTGTAAAAAGAAGCGAGAAGACGGTTTTACACTGCTGGAAGTACTCATTGCAGTCACCATTTTAGCCATCGGGCTTTTGGCGATGGGATCGGCGGAAACCATTTCTGTGACCAACAGTTACACCGGACGAAATGTCTCGGTGGCAACAGCCGCTTCTGAAGAAATTTTTGAACGCATGCGCCGAAATCGCGCCAACATACTCAATTATAACGGTTTTGATACGGCCAGTTTGGGGACGCGACCCGCAGGCGCTGGCACACTCCAGAGCGATTATGACGAGTGGAAGATCAATGTCGAACGTGTGCCCGGTGCCTGTGCAACGGTCACAGTGACAGCTAATGTACCAGTCACAGCCATAAGCACAGCAATCGTCACCACGCAGTGGCCACCCTGCGACGGCAGTGCCCGTCAGGTCAGCATCGAAACCTTGTTTGAATAAAGTGCATCTCTCATTAAGGAAATACAGCGTGAAACCTAGCATGAATCAAAATGGATTTACATTAGTCGAAATGCTGATTGCCATGGCAATTACCGCCATGGTCGGCACAGCGGGCTATACCTTCTTCATCAACGCATTCAATTTTTCAGTTGTTCAGAGTGCCAATACAGAGATGCAACGCGAAACACGCATCGGCATCGACATCATGGTTCGGGAAATCCGCAATGCAGGTTTTGGTGTCATTGAGCCCTTAACGGGCGGTCTGCACACATCGGCAGCCGCCTTTACCATCTTAAGTCCCGGCAACAATGCCGACCCGGATCCGGACGGAACAGCCAATAAAATTGATCGCATTTCAGTGAGTGGTGGCTATCAGTTGGTCGGTCGTTTAACCGTCGTCGGCGCAGATGGTGGGACAGTTATCACCGTGACGCCACTCACCGGTACCGATCCGAGCAATCCAAGCATTATCGGGGAAACCGTTACACTTGATGGTTTTCATACCGCCGATGTGACTGATGTTGCCTCAGATGGCCTGGGCAACTATGACATCACACTCGACTTGCCGCTGAACCGAAACTACAGCACATCGACTTCGGTTTCGATTCTACAAACCATCACCTACAGCGTTGCACCCTTTGGAGCGGCACCTGCGCTTTGGCG
>CAZRYI010000005.1:16143-22956 GCA_964604255.1 uncultured Nitrospirota bacterium | reverse complement strand
CGCCAGACGCTTTTCAGTATGGGCAAGAGCAAGGCTTTCCAGCCATCAAAGCGATGCCATTTTTTGAGATAGAGTCGCAGATCCTGCCGTCCGGCGCGTTTAATAAAGGTAGAAAGTCCGGCATTTCCACCAAGCTCATACAGAAAGCGATTCACGAGGCCAACCTCTTGACCGTGTCCCACTTCCTTTTTCCAAAGCAGGTCATAATCGACATTTTGAATAATACTTTCTGCTGCGGCAAAACCCGTGCTTAAGGCATAGCGGATACCGAGCCCAAAAAGGTAGTCCTGAAATCCGGCGACTTCTCCCGCATAGAGTCGCCCATCTTTTTTGGCCGATTTTTTGAGGCAAAAGTTCATGAAGGAATAACCCATTTTTTGATTTTCGGTATCAAAAGCAGAGATCTCCTGAAAGCGTTTTAAAGCTTGATCAAAATAGTGATTGATGCGATCAAAACTGCGGGTGATGGCACAGCCGAAGGTGCCTTGACCGTCTACGATAAAAAGGTAGCTATAGGCACCGGGCGCAATGTCCATGTCAAAAAGCACTGAAACGGTGTCTGCGTGGGAGGAGGAAAAAGTCATTTCTTTTGCTAAACCATCCGGGACAGCGGGACCCGTCGCAACAATATCAACAGCTTCTGCTTTGACTCTCTTGCGATAATGCACCTGCACACCCAGCGCCGTTGCCTGAGCAAGCAAAGCCCGATCCAGCGTTCCTTCTTCTGGGCCGCGCCGGATGAAATAGGCAAAAGGGAGTTCACTTTTAACTTTCTGAGATTTCAATTGGTGATCATAGAATTCGGCCTGATAAAGCGCTTTGAGGTAGAAATTCTTCTCGATACCCATACGGTCGAGCATATCTAGCACATCTTCAGATTGACTTGAATTTTCGATGGTTTGAAAGTCATTGATGAATCTTCCGCCGACCGTTTGCCTTGCTTCAAATACTTCAACGGCATAACCTGCCTTGGCCAGTCGAATCGCAGATGACAGACCTGCGGGCCCGGCTCCTGCGATGCAGATTGTTCTATTTTTATACGTATCAATCATGGAAAGCGGTTCACGAGAAGTCGAATTTTTTGAGAACAACCGGGTTTGCTGAGCGTGAGTTTATAGCATATACTGTGGGCTGTCAAACGAGGGAATGGGTCTTTTTTCGCCCTTAAAACAACACTTTAAAGGAATAAAAATGGATCAATTCCGCTCTCCGGCACCCATCGTACAACTCGAAAAAGCCTTTCTCAATCCCTTTAAAAATTTTGTTGCGACCGCAAAAACCTGTTATTCGAGCAAGGGCATTGTTCGGGATGAAGATGTGAAAGGCGGCTACCAACAACTGGCAAAGAGCATCTACGAAGCCGGACATCACACCACCCTGCAACACGCCCATTTCCAGTTTTCGCTTCAAAATGTTTCCCGACAATTTATCTGGTCTTTTTTACACAGTCATCCTTATTACAACTCCGAACAGGTCAGCCAACGTTATGTTGCGATGCAAGCCGAGGCCTTCGTCATCCCACCACTTTCTGGAGAAGCTTTGCAGATTTATAAGGCTGGGCTACAAGATCAGATGGCGACCTATCACAAGCTCAACACTTTATTGCTGCCCCTCGTTGATGCGGAATACGCCAAACTTTTTCCACGAAAAAGGCGCAACTTTGAGCGGGATGTGAAAAAAAAGACGCAGGAAATCGCCCGATATGTGATCCCCATTGGGGCGACGGCCTATCTCTACCACACCATTTCCGGTATCACCCTGCTTCGTTATTATCGCCTTTGTCAGCAATTTGATGCACCTTTGGAGCAGCGTCTCGTTGTTGAGCAGATGGTGAACGCGCTGCTGAAATTCGACCCTGAATACAAAACGATTTTGCAATCTCCTCTGGAAATCGAATCGACACCGGAATACGCTTTTTTTGCGTCGCGTAAAAATGAAACAAGACCAGGGGAATGTCAGGCATTTCTCTCGGAGTTTGATACCGATCTTGAAGGCCACATTTCAAAACTAATCGATTACAAAATCAATCAGGAAAATGTTTTGGCCGACTCGGTGCGAGAAGTCCTGGGTCTGCCACGATCCGCAATGGATAAAACTTCAGCCATCCGTAGGGTACTTGACCCGGCCTTGAACCCGCTTTTAGGGGAATCACTCAACATTACCACTCTCTCTAAACTGAGCCGCACCCTCTTTCATCCGGCTTATACTTTTAAGAAAAAACTCTCCCACACAGCCGACTCCCAGGATCAACGACACCGGATGACCCCTGCCTCACGTCCCGTATTGTCGGCCCATCTCACAGATGTGCCGGACTACATTACACCGGAATTGATCAAGATGGATCAACAGGTCGAGACTTATTATCAAGAGAGCATGTCACGTTCCTGGGAACGCTTTGAAAAACTGAAAAAACTGGGTGTCCCCGTTGAATATGCCCTTTATCTCCTGCCAAATGCCCTTTCGGTGCGATTTACCGAGTCGGCCGATCTGCTGAATCTGCGTCATAAACATGTCATGCGGCTGTGTTACAACGCACAAGAAGAGATCTGGCGTGCCTCCCTGGACGAAGCACGACAAATCACCAAAGTGAATCCGCTCATCGGACCCTACCTGCTGCCACCTTGCACCGCTCGCTCTATGGCCGGTGTTCGCCCAGTCTGTCCCGAAGGAGAACGCTACTGTGGGGTCAAGGTCTGGAAAATCGACCTGACGGAATATGAGCGCGTGATCTGAGTAATTACAGCGACAGACCTTGGCTTGGCGAAGTAATATTTCGCTCTCATTTTCTTAAAATAAAACAAGCACATCCAATTGTATAATCCCATTTTTTGGTCTATACTTTAGGGTAGTTAACTGTAGGAAATAGGGTTTATTCAGCGAGTTGATAAAGGAGGGATCATGCTGAAACGAGTTACACTATCACTGGTTACAATTGTTTTCCTGTTGCAGGGAACGGTCACTGGCGTAAAAGCGGAAGCCGAAGTGCATGCGGGAATCAATCTCATCGAACAAATGCAATCAGCATTTATCGATATTGCTGAAAGAGTTGAATCTTCGGTTGTCAACATTTCACCTGCGACAACAGGACCACCCACACCCAGTCCACGTCAACGCCGGGGCGGCCCCAAAGACGCCCCCTCCGGCTCAGGTTCGGGTGTCATTATTGACGTTGAGGGCTACATCGTCACGAACAATCATGTTGTCGGCGACGCCTCTGTTGTCGAGGTACGACTTTCTGATCGGACAAAGTTTAAAGGAACAGTTGTCGGAAAAGACCCGGATACCGATCTGGCCCTGATTAAAATCGAAGCGGGTGACAAGGTCTTGCACGCTGTAAAACTGGGTGATTCTTCAAAAGTAAAAGTCGGACAATGGGCCATTGCTGTTGGAAATCCCTTTGGACTGGATCGTACTGTCACAGTGGGCGTGATCAGCGCGCTGGGGCGTGAAAATGTCAATCTTTCACGTTATGAAGATTTCATTCAAACCGATGCCGCAATTAACCCCGGTAACTCCGGCGGCCCTCTTTTTAATATTCAAGGGGAAGTGATTGGCATCAATACAGCCATCATCAATTTTGCTCAAGGCATCGGCTTTGCGATTCCTTCAAATATGGTGCAGTCGATTACAGGACAGCTAAGAGAAAGAGGTCGTGTGAGCCGTGGATGGCTCGGTGTCGGTATTCAGCCTTTGACCCTTGAGTTGGCCCAGAAATTCGGAGTCGAAGAAGGCTCCGGTGTCTTGATTAACGAAGTCTTTGAAGGAGACCCTGCCGACCTAGGCGGCATTGAACCGGGTGACATCATCCTTTCAGTCAATGATAGAAAGGTGGACACACCCAATACCCTGGCGCGCCTCGTTGCGGGATATTTCCCCGGTGAAACGATTGAGATCGGAGCACTGCGCGATGGGAAAAATATTACAATCAATGTCGCCCTTGTTGAACGGAAAGATGAAGTCGTCGCTTCTGCACCCAGGCTCAGGAAAAAATTCTTGGGTCTGAGCGTTGTCGATGTGAGTAAAGAAATCGCCGAAAAATACAAGCTGAAAGAAGGCCTGGAAGGCGTCGTTATTACTCAGGTGGATGAAGAGTCTGTTGCAGCATCTGAAGGTCTGAAGGAAGGCGATCTCATCAAAGAGGTCAACCGCCAGAAGGTCACAACTGCGGAAGATTTCGCAATCATCATGCGCGCAACAAAAAGAAGCGAAACCATTCTGATGCGTGTCACACGCGAAGGTCGCGCATTTTTCATCGTATTAAAACCCCAGGCACAAGAATAAGTTCTGAGGTATTTGTCTAAAAAAGGCCCTACCAGCAAGATGCTGGTAGGGCCTTTTTTTGTGGCAAGTTTCCTTTACAGGCACAGCAACAAGAGTATATACTTTAAAGTGTATACATTTGCTGGGAGGAAAAATATCATGTTAGCCAAAATTTTTCAGTCGGGTAACAGTCAAGCTGTACGCATCCCAAAAGAATTTCGTTTTACTGTGTCAGAAGTGGAAATCTTTAGACGCGATGAAGAAGTGATTTTGAGGCCGAAGACAAAAAACCTGGCCCGGGCATTTAAACTTTTGACACAAATGCCCGACGATTTCATGAAAGAAGGTCGGGAAGATCAAAGTCCCCAGGAACGAGAGTCTTTCTAATGCTTCGTTATGTTTTGGACACGAACATTTGCATCTATATTGCCAAACAAAGCCCCTCGGAAGTACTGGAAAAATTTTTCACCTTGCAAGTCGGTGCCGTCGGCATGTCCCTGATTACCCACGGAGAACTGCTTTACGGCACTTATCGAAGTCGGGACAGTAAAAAGGCACAAAACATCTTGAAGGAACTGATTACCGTGATTCCGGTAATCCCCTTTGATCAAAAGGTTGCACAACACTACGCAGAAATACGAGCCAATCTAAGCTCAAAAGGCATCTTGATTGGCAACAATGATTTATGGATCGCCGCTCATGTACGCTCACTCAACAAAATTCTTGTGACAAACAATATAAAAGAATTTGAACGCGTACAGGATTTAAACATTGAAAACTGGTGTAATTGATGTTTGATGTTTGTTGGTAAAGCTGCGAATACGGCAGCTAATCTGCCGGAAAAACCTGTATGGATGATGCTTTGATTGCGGCGGTGATTTCTGTGCCGGGGACAAGAGCGAGTTCTTGTCTTGACTGCTCGGTAATTCGGGCAAGTAGCGGAAAACCACAATCCATGACGATGCCGACCTGAGAACCGTAGGGGATGATTTCTTGCACACGGCCTTTCAGGTGGTTGCGGGCACTGCTTTTTGTGGATTGACCTCTTTCCAGCACAACCTCTTCTGAACGAATCCCAACAAAACAGGCCTGCTTTGGAAGCCCGGAGCCGATGGCAGAAAGCACTGCTTTTCCAAGCGACAGACTGAGCAGCCCCGCTTTCACTTTCAGAACTTTTCCTGGCAACAGGTTTTCGACACCGACGATTTTTGCTACTTCCGGCAGACTCGGTCGGCTGAAGATGTCCATCGCTTTGCCGTACTGCAAAATATGTCCTTCCGACATAATAATGAGATGGTCGCTGAAAGACAGGGCCTCTGCAAGATCGTGAGTCACAATCAGAGCTGACCTTTTATGATCAATTAGCCAGGATCTAAGCTTTTTCCTCATATCGGTTCTCGTGACCGGATCAAGTGCTGAAAGCGGTTCATCAAGTAGAAGAAGCTGAGGTTCCGGTGCCAGTGTTTGCGCCAGGGCGACACGCTGACGTTCTCCACCGGAAAGTTCATCGGGATATCGCTCTGCTTTTCCCGGCAAAGTAAAGCGTTCAAGCCATTCATTGACGATTTCTTTTTGCGCTAAACTTGGGCGTTCTTTGAGTCCATAGACAATATTTTTTCTTACATTCAAATGAGGAAAGAGAGGTGCTTTCTGAAAAAGAAGTCCGTTAGAACGCTCATGTGCCGGGATCGCGATCTTTTGTTCTGAATCGAAATAAGTGATTTGATTCGTTTTGATGTATCCACTATCCGGTTTTTGAACGCCAGCAATGCAATGCAGTAGGGTACTCTTCCCGCTGCCGGAGGGTCCAAGAATAGCGGCAATCGTCGATCCCTCCTGTGTGATCGAAAGCCTTGCGGAAAGCTGGCCTCCTTTTGGAAAACGATATTGAAAATCAAGAGAAAGGTCCACGCATCGCCCTTCCCTTTTTTCGATCTATGAAATAAACCAGAGACAAGAAGAAAAAAGAAAGCATCAGCAGAAAAAATGCCGTCTCTGTGGCTCCCTTATCATTCATTGCCTGGACTTGATCATAAAGATCAATTGAGATCGTACGGGTTTCACCTTGGATATTGCCGCCCACCATGAGTACAACGCCGAATTCTCCGATGGTGTGCGCGAAACTGAGGATAAAAGCCATCATCAAGCCTCGGGTGGAGAGGGGCAGAATCACCTTGATAAAGGTGGTCAAGGGTCGCGCACCCAGCACGGCGGAGAGTTGAATCAGGCCTTTGTCGATGCTTAAAAAAGACGAAGAGAGAGGCTGGACAGCAAATGGCAGGGAATAGAAAATTGAGGCAATCACCAGACCCTCAAAGCTAAAAACAAGGTTGCTACCAAAAAGATCTTGATAGGCTTGTCCGAGTGCACTGCCTCCTCCCATTGCAATCAAAAGGTAAAATCCGAGTACTGTCGGCGGAAGGACAATGGGCAGGGCGACGACCGCCTCAACCAGAAATTTCCAGCGCCACTTTGAATAGGCAATCCAATATGCGAGAGGTAAAGCAATCAGAAGCAAGAGCAGCGATGTCGTGCCCGCGAGTTTGATCGAAA
>CAZRYI010000005.1:10204-16043 GCA_964604255.1 uncultured Nitrospirota bacterium | reverse complement strand
GGTAAAGCAATCAGAAGCAAGAGCAGCGATGTCGTGCCCGCGAGTTTGATCGAAAGCCAAAGGGCCTGCCAACTCACCGTGGTAGTTCCTTCGTGGAAAATCCATACTTTTTCAGGATCTGCAAACCTGGGCCCGAGCGGATAAAATGAATCAATGCTTTGGCTTTGTTTTGATCTTGGCTGCGTGCCAGAATCAGGCCAGCTTGATGTAAAGGTGCATGATAAGTATCGGGAATCAACCAATAACGACCCGATTTTTGAAGCGGTTTGGCCAAAGCCAGGGCATAGGAGAGCATCCCGATTTCTGCGCCGCCCCTTCTAACAAACATCGCCGCATGGGAAACATTTTCTCCCCTGACCAGCTTCTTTTCCAAGCGCTCAAAGAGACGAAGATGTTTTAGGCTGGCAATCGCAGCAAGTCCGTAGGGGGCATGACGCGGATTGGCAATGGCGATTTGATTGATGCTGTGATGAAACAATGCATCCATGCCCAATGTTTCAAGATCAATGCTTGAATGATGTGGAAGCCAAAGCACAATTCGCCCCGTCCCATAAATAAAATAGTGTTCTTTTTTTCCAAAGTCTTCTTTAATCAGTCGTTTCGGCATCGCCTCATCCGCTGAAAAAAAAAGATCAAAGGGTGCCCCGCCAATAATTTGAGCCAGAAGGTTTCCAGATGCCCCGTACGAAATTTCAAGCCGTATCCTGCTGACCTTCTCAAATGCAGTCGCAATTTCGTCCATTGAAAAGCGTAAATTAGAGGCGACGGCAAGCCGCAATACCTGGGTTTGATTTTCAAGTGTATTAGCAAAGGAGGAGGCAGTAAACAGATACACGACAAAAAATAAAACCGGGAGGATCTTTGATAATAAGGGAAATCGGTAGCGATGGAACTGGCTCACTTGCAGACCTTTGCTCTGAATTGAGCCAGTTCAAGAAAGTAGGCGAGCAGTCGTTCATTGGAATAAAGGGCATTTCTGGCACTGGTCGAGGGGAGGACAAAAAGACGACTGCCCGCAAACGAAGCGACTTTGAGGCCTGCGCCTCCTGTGCTGCTGGAAAGGGCGCGATAAGCGATCAATCCGTTAAAACAGACAATACCTGGCTGATAAAATCTGATTTTTTGGGCAAGGACTTCAGCCCCATCTTTGAATTCATTTGAAGAGAGGTCGGCAGAACCGGATGAAACACGTTTGACGATGTCGGTCAAACCAAAGCAGAAGCGGGGCAGTTTCCAGTCGTCTTCCGGTTTTAGGCGTTTGGGCAAGAGGCCGCTTTTGTAAAGCAAGGGCCAGAAACGGTTAGAGGGATTGGCGTAATAGTGTCTGGCCTTCGCGGACCGAAGGCCAGGGTTGATACCGACAAAAACGATGTCGAGTCCACCCTCTAGTATGTCAGGCAGCGTCGTATCCATTCCGTGTGACGGAGCGGCAAGTTTGGATCGGGGATCACTCTGTAAACTATTTTTTAAGCGGGATGCGCTTTAAAACCGACTTTAGAGATTTCAAAACCGTTTTTGACGTCATCAATCGACACCATTTTTATGGCATGATGTTTCGCAAGATCATCGCAGATGCCGACACAAATTTCACAGCCCTTGCAGCGATCAACCGCAACATAAGCGGTACCACGGGCATCATCGTAAAGAATGGTATTACCTTCGGGACAAAATTGAGTGCAAAGACGACATTTTGTCGAGGCGCAAATTTCCTCATCAACTTCAGCTACTGAATACATCTAAACCTCCTGCAAAATCTAAAAAAGTGAATCGGTCGTCTACGAAACCGAGGCCGTTTGTTTGCCTTCTGCAAACCATTTGTCCCAGCCTTTTTCAATCACCAATGCCCGAGCTGCTTTAGCCACATCGTTGTTTTTCTCGACCAACACGGCTTTTTTTGCAAATTTTTTCTCAATGACGTTGTCCAGTGCTGCGGTACCGCCAGAAGTCACAATGCCTTTGCCAAGAAAACGTTCTCGGATTGACTTCTCAATGGCGTCAGTGCTGGGCATGCCCAGAATGGCGGAAATAGCACCCACCATTGCCATATTCGTGGCAAGCTCTGTGCCCGCTACATCAATCGCAAGACTGGAAGCAGGAATATGATAGACCTGCGCGTTTAAATCGCGAAGCTCTTTTTCCTCATCAGGGTGCAGTTTAAGCGCTGTTTCACTATTAATGATGACAACACCGTTTTCTTTGAGTCCGGTATAAAATGGCATTGTATAGGACTTACCATGGGTGATGACCTGGGTATGAAAAATCACAATGACGTTGGGATAAATGATTTCTCCGATTTCGTAAATGGCATCTTCCGAAATTCGGACATAACTTTCGACCGGGGCCATCCGTTTTTCAGAACCGAAAAACGGCACCATCGTGCTTTCCCCTTTATCAATAATCACACCGTTGCTTAAAACATGAGAGGCTGTCACGACACCCTGCCCACCAATTCCGGCCATGCGAACACTATATCTTTTAGATGTTTTCGACATCACAACTCCTCTCTAACGCAAGTTTTTGCTACTTCTTGGCTTCTCTGCGAAGTCGCTTTCTTTCTTTTTCGCTTTCGTCCCAGTAGGCTTTTGCTTCGTCGCTAAAATACTCCAGAAACTGATAACGTTCTTTTTCAATTGCCCGCGCATCATCCATTACCTTCGGGGTCGGAATCGCGTATTCAATGTTACAGGACGTATAAGCCTGAATAAAGGTGGGCCCCACTTCCCGAGCGATTAAAACGGCTTTTCGAATTGTATTCGCAACGCGAGTCGGATTGGTGGGTGTAAGCCTTGCGGTATAAGCCACTCCCGCAGTTTTTGCGAGCCCGAGCATGTCCATCTTTTCAAATTTTTTCCCGGTAGGAGCCATTTTCATGACCATGCCTTTTTGTGTCATACCGCTATCCTGACCACCGGTATTTCCGTATACTTCGTTATCCAGCATGATCGTTGTAAACTTTTCTTTACGAAACCAGCTATGCATGACTGCGTGGAAGCCGATATCGGCCAGTCCGCCGTCACCCGCCATGACAACCACATCCTTCGTCTGTTCTTTAAATCGGATATCAAGGCCTCTTTTTAAGCCAGTTGCCACTGCATTGGTATCCCCGTAGTTGCCATAAACAAAAGGCACTGCGCCCTGAGAGATTGCCAGACGCCCACATCCGGCTGTTCCGCAAATCACGGTATGTTCAATATCCGGGAGGCCAACATAGACCAAACGAATGAAGAGGGTCATAGCACAACCGGAACACATCGGATGTTCTTCGATCGCTTCTTTAAAGGAACCTAGTTCGGAGACTTTTCGCTGACGAAGAAAGGGACCATCATCAATCAGATCCTTATATTCCTGTGGTAAATATTCTTTAAATCCAGGTGCAGCTTGAATGGTTTTTAATGACATTGCGTTCCCCTTATTCTAAATTAGAATCCGTAATTGCGGCTAAAATCATTTCCGTCGGCATTGTCATTCCGCCGTAAACCCTGGGTCCAGAAAAGAT
Source organism: uncultured Nitrospirota bacterium (assembly GCA_964604255.1). GTDB lineage: Bacteria > Nitrospirota > Nitrospiria > SBBL01 > JAADHI01 > JAJDBU01. The sequence continues at coordinate 12,547 of CAZRYI010000005.1, read as the reverse complement.
TCGATCCGTTCGGTCAATGGAGGACCGCACTTCTTTTGCCAACCAGCCGACATAGTTGAATTCCGGCACAACAATCTTCTCGGCATGATCGAGGGCTTCAAGCAGCTCCTGAGTCGGAAAAGGGCGAATTGATTTGATCTTGATCAAGCCAACGTCCAGCCCCCGTTCCGCGGCCTGTCGAACCGCTTCGCGTGACTGAGAAACAGCTGAACCGGAAGCAACAATCATGGTCTTTGCTGTTGGATTCACCACTTCAATCAGGCCATTTAACCAGCGATCCAACCATTTTTTTGAGCGTTCCAAAGCAGCCCATATTTCCTGCTGCCAGGCTGCGTGCATTTGGTAGGAGATAAAGTTAGACTTTTGGATTGGCGCATCACGGGCGATGCGAATAGGAGGATTTTCGTTGTCCATCATCGGCACTGCTTCGTGGTAACAATCGCGCGGGGGCAACTTCAGATCTTCGGATGGCATACTCACCCAGTTTCGGGCATGGGTCACAAAAAATCCATCAACGGCGACAGCCGCAGGAAGTGTCACTTCTGGCTTCTCACTCACCATAAAAGCAATGAGGGGATAATCATAAAAATCCTGCTGGTTTTCACCGTGCAGGACGATACCACCGGAATTTAAAAGATAAGAAATTTCGACGTTATCTGGCTGAATCGCAAGCGGGGCGTTTACAACACGACACATCACCAGCAAAACAGAAGGCAGTCTACCACCCGGCCAGGCGACAATGGCTTCAATACCGCGCATCAAACCCGGACCCGCTGTTGCGGTCAGGGTCCGAACACCTGCACGAGAAGCACCAGCGACGGCAGACATCACTCCGATTTCTTCTTCACCCCGGTAATAATCTTTTATGTAACCTTCGGCATAGAGGTAGCCGACCTGCTGCATGGTTTCACTCTGAGGGGTAATAGGGTAGGCAATTGCGATATCAAGGTTCGCACGACGAATGGATTCCTTCGCCGCTTCACTCCCTGTAATAAACTCCCTCTTTCTAGGTGCTTCTAGAAAGAGATAGTCGGGATCAACGACACGTTGTGCCGCAGCACCTTTTTTTTCTTCTTGAACTGCTTCGGACATTTACATTACCTCCATCTATTCTGCGGTATCGTCTAAACCTGTTTCCAGCTCGTTGGAAAAAGCCCCGGCACCCGCTTCAACTAACTCATCTTCGGGTTTCATAGGGATTTCCCCTTTTAAAGCTGCAATTTGAGACCAGCCCGTTGGGATAATTCCCAAACCTTCATACAAGGGTTTGACGCCCTCTTTTTTCACTTTAATCAAGGCCTCTTTAAACAGAACCAGCTTTTCAATATCAAAATTCGGAACTGAAACCATCGCATCTTCATGACCAGCTTCCGCACAAAGCGCGATGGTGAAGCAGTTTGTCCCTGCTCGAATCATTTTCAGCGTAATATTTGCGTAGTGGCAGTGAACTCCGATGAAGATGCAGGCTTCGATTTTATTATGTGCAATGGTCAAGTTCGGATGGCAGGGATTGATCACAGCTTCGGGGTCAATCTTAGGATAAATCGGACGGTAGTCCGGCATTGGAATAATGCGAACACCGGGAATTTCATTCGCAACGTCGAAAAAATATTTCGATTTTTCATTGGTGTGATCATTCCAACCCCAAAGCAGCAAAGGGCCGGGAAAAAGCGTTGGATTATTTCTTGTTAACATTGCGATTGCCGCTTTTTCAAATGCTTCGGCTTCGGTGACAATGCCTCCTTCAACCAAACCTTCGCCCTCTTCTGGGAGCGGAACACCCATAATGGTTGCGGCAGGTGGTAGCAGGCCCTCAGGGCCAGCAACGACGCGATACGGTGTACCATTTACTTTTCCCATCGTGACTCCTTCATAAGTGTCGAATACTTTTGAGAAATGACTACTGAGCTGAGACTTAAGCTGTTACTGAAATCAGTGCCAAAATTTCGGATATCATAAGGCAGGGGCCAAAGCCTTGTCAATAAGCGTTTCCTGCCTCGTTTTCATCACTTTGTTCATTCTATTCGCTGCCGGGAGTTACCATTATATCCGGCTTCATTCCGGTTCTGGCATCAATAAGACCAGGGGGTGTCGACAATGCTAAGGGGGAGTAAAAAAAACGCGGTTGAAGCGCTACGAAGGTAGCGCTTGTTTGATTTACCGGTTGGCGAAAATGTCTGTTGTGGGTGAGATGACGATGACTAATTGGAAGATAATAAATCCAGCGACCAGCATCGCAGTAACAAAGCCAAGCGATTTTAAGAACTTTTTCATTTCAATCCCTCTCTACATGTAAGTTGGCGACTCTACCGAGAAAGCAGCTTCGGTGTCAATGGGCCTGAC
>CAZRYI010000005.1:0-10104 GCA_964604255.1 uncultured Nitrospirota bacterium | reverse complement strand
TTGGCTGCTAAGATTGCCGCACTTTTTTCATGCACAAAAGTAATGACGGCTTCAACTGCGTCCAAAGGTGTTTCGGGAATAATGCCGTGGCCTAAATTGAAGATGTGTCCGGGGCGATTTCCTGCACGGTTGACGATGTCTGTAACCCGTTTTTCAATCTCTGGAATCGGGGCAAAAAGCGTCAAAGGGTCTAGGTTGCCCTGTACTGCGACATCGTGTCCCAGGCGATTCCAGGCTTCATCAAGGTCTACGCGCCAGTCCAGACCAATCACATCGCCCCCCGCCTCTTTCTGTTGCGCAAGCAGGGTTGAGGTACCTGTGCCGAAATGAAGCACCGGCACACCAAAAGTATGCAGTTCTGTCAGGAGTTGTTTCATGTGTGGAAAGACGTAGCGACGGTAATCACCGGGGGAGAGGATGCCAATCCAACTGTCAAAAACCTGAATGGCTTGTGCGCCGGCTTTGACCTGAGCAGCGAGGTAGTCTGCGATAACGCGGTTCAGTTTTGACATCAAGCTATCCCAAAGTGCCGGTGCGCCATACATCATCTTTTTGGTGTAGAGATAATTTCGAGAAGAACTGCCTTCAATCATGTAGCTTGCCAGGGTGAAAGGGGCACCAGAAAATCCAATTAAGGGGACATTCAGGGCGGCGCGAACCTGACGAATCGCCTGTAATACAAAGGAGAGTGATTCTTCCGGTACAACGGGTTTCAGGGCTTCAACATCTTTTTCATTTCGAATTGGATTGTAGATGACCGGCCCTTCGCCTTTGACAAACTCAAGATTGAGGCCCATGGGTTCCAGGGGCAGGAGGATGTCGGCAAAAATAATGGAGGCATCAAAATCGAAACGTTCAATGGGTTGCAGGGTGACTTCCGTGGCCAGGTCGGGGGTTTTGCAAACGGTCAAGAGGGAATGTTTTGCCCGGATGTCACGGAAAGCTTTCATGTAGCGTCCAGCCTGACGCATAAACCAGACGGGTGTGGCGTCTACCGGTTCACGACGGCAGGCCTTTAAAAAACGATCATTCATTATAAACGACTCCTAATAGACGGTTATCACTGGGAAAAACGGAGAATTTTAGCACCCTGTCCTGGGGGAGTCAATATCAGTTTTATATCTACATTAAGGACTTTGAGCTTGTCAGACGACGCATCTAAATGCCTTTTTCTTCAGGAATTTATTGAATAAACGGGACGTTTTTCCGCAAAGATAAACATCGGTTTTAGCGCGATCTTCGTTCTTGACTTGCCTCAGGTGGCCCCCTATACTCCCCTCTGCTTTTTTCTCAAATAAGATACCTCTTTTATGCTGGAAAATATCACAAAAAAGCTCGATTCCCTTTTCAAGAAGTTAAAGGGAAGAGGTCTGTTGACCGAGCAAAATATTGACGAAGCCCTCAAAGAGGTTCGTGTCGCCCTCCTAGAGTCGGATGTTCATTATAAGGTCGCAAAGTCCTTCTGCGAATCTGTCCGTAAAAAGGCCGTTGGTAAAGAAGTCTTAGAAAGCCTCACGCCGGGCCAGCAAGTTGTGAAGGTGGTTTGGGAAGAGCTCTGCGAGTTGATGGGCTCCAAGGAAAAGGGGATCGCCCTCGCTTCGAAACCTCCGACGGTACTTATGTTGGTTGGCCTACAAGGCTCTGGAAAAACAACCACAGCCGGTAAGCTCGCCAGATTTTTTCAGAAAAAAGACAAACGAGTGCTCCTGGTGGGTGCCGATCTGCAAAGGCCTGCGGCCCTTGAGCAATTGCAGGTGCTTGGCAAGGAAATCGGCGTTTCGGTGCTTTCACCCGATGGACAAAAAGATCCTGTGATTGTTGCGAAAAACGGGATCGAATACGGTCGGGTCGAGTGTTTTGATGTCGTGATCATCGACACGGCTGGCCGAATTGAAATTGACCAGGATTTAATGGCAGAGCTGGTTAGAATGAAGGAAGGCATCTCTCCCGATGAGACCCTTCTGATTGCAGATGCGATGACGGGGCAAGTCGCCGTCAATGTGGCACAAACCTTCCACGAACAACTTCATTTAAGCGGTGTGATCTTAAGCAAAACGGAAGGCGATGCGCGTGGCGGTGCGATTTTGTCGATCCGCTCAGTCACGGGTGCATCTGTACGTTTTATTGGTACGGGTGAGAAACCGGATGCCCTGGAACTTTTTCACCCAGACAGAATGGCCTCCAGAATTCTGGGCATGGGGGATATTCTCTCTCTTGTTGAGTTGGCGGAGGACAAGGTCGATAAAGCCGAAGTCGCCCGCATGGAGAAAAAACTCGGGAAAAATCGCTTTACCCTTGAAGATTTCAGCCAGCAATTGAAGCAAATTAAGAAGATGGGTGGTGCAGCAAAGTTGCTGGACATGGTGCCGGGAATGAGTCGCATGAAAGCACTTCCTGATCAAGACAAGGTCGAGAAAGAAATGAAGTCCGTAGAGGCCATTATCTCGTCGATGACCCTGAAAGAGCGACGCGATCCGGGGGTGATCAACGGCAGCCGGAGAAAGCGGATTTCAAAGGGGAGCGGAACTTCTGTTCAGGAAATTAACCGTCTGCTCAAACAGTTTCAACAGGCAAAAAAAATGATGAAGCGCATGTCATCAGGAAAAGGGCGCGGCATGAGGGGAATGCCAAAGCCATTTTAAGAAATCGTCCCCCTTCACTCAATGTGAAGTCGAAAATAAAGAAAAAAGGGGCTTACAAGCGGCGTTGTCAGGCTGTTATAATGCCGGAAGTATTTAATAAAAGAGGGAATGTGAATGTCAGTAACAATTAGATTGACTCGAAAAGGAAGACATAAAAGGCCGTTTTATCGTATGGTCGTTGCGGATACCGAATCGCCGAGAGACGGAAAATTCATTGAGATTTTAGGGACCTACAATCCCCTGGGTGAAGAAGTTGCTGTGCAGATTAAAGAAGAGCGAGCGATTTACTGGCTCAATCAAGGTGCCATGGTCAGCGATACAGTGAAGTCACTTTTTAAAAAATCGCAGCTATTTAAACAAGCAGCGGAACAGAAGCAAAAACTGTCGTAGTTCGCTAAGCATTCGTCTTTTTCCTACAGATCCGCCAATGGAGGTGCCGTCGATGAGAGAGTTGATTGAGTTCATTGCAAAGTCGCTTGTAGATAGACCGGAAAATGTTGTCGTAAAAGATACAGAAGGCGAAAAAACAACGATTATCGAGTTGAGAGTCGCTCAAGAAGATTTGGGTAAAGTCATCGGAAAACAGGGACGAACAGCAAGGGCGATGCGCACGATCTTGAACGCTGCCGGTACAAAAATCGGTAAAAGGTGTGTGCTCGAAATCCTGGAATAGACATTAAGAATGTCTAAACTGTTGATAGACTAGATTTGCAGGAAGCCAAAGTCACAATTGGAAAAATCGTCAAACCCTTCGGTGTACGTGGAGAGCTTAAAGTTTTTCCCCTCACCGACTTTCCCGAACGATTTCAGTCCCTGAAAGAGGTCACGGTTCAAACAAAAGAAGCGCGTCATTTGCGATATCGACTTTCGCAGGTTCGAGTGCGGCCTCCCTTTGTTTATATTGCTTTTGAGGGGATAAGCTGCCCCGAAGAGGCTGACGCGATCCGGGGCGGTCTGATTCAAATCCCGGAATCGGAACGACTTGTGCTGCCAAAGGGAGAGTATTATCAGTCTGACTTGGTGGGTCTTGAAGTTTATCAGTTAGAAGGGCCGTATTTAGGGAAGATTACGGAGATTGTGGAAACCGGCGTGAACGATCTTTTTGTTGTCAAAGACAATCAGCGTGAAATCCTGATCCCGGCACTTCGGAAAATCGTCAAACACATTGATTTGGAACAAAACCGGATGGAGATTGATCCGCCCGAAGGTTTATTAACATTATGATCCAGTGCGATATATTAACCCTGTTTCCTGAGATGCTTGAGCCGGTTTTTGCTCAGAGCATGTTAAAGCGGGCCATCGACAAACAATTACTAGAGGTTCGCATTCATGACCTGCGAAGTTTTGCCTATGACAAACATCGCGTCACCGATGATGTGCCTTACGGTGGCGGTGGTGGCATGCTCTTGAAACCGGAGCCTATTTTTGCAGCCCTGGATCAGATCAGAGAAGAAAGAGGTGAGATCCGCGTGATCCTGCCCTCTCCGCAAGGAAGGCGTTTTGACCAAACTTTAGCGGCGCATTTTTCTGAAGAAGTCCTTCCCCTCGTTTTTATTTGCGGACATTATGAAGGCATTGATGCTCGTGTGAACGATGGCATCTCGCTCGAAGAGATTTCTGTTGGAGATTATATCCTGACCGGAGGAGAAATTCCCGCAGCCTTGATGATTGATGCAGCGGCCAGGTTGGTTCCAGGTGTGCTCGGCGGAGCAAACTCTGCCCTGGACGAATCATTTTCCACCTCCCTTTTAGAACACCCACACTATACACGGCCTTTTGAATACAGGGGCATGAAGGTGCCGGAAGTGCTTACTTCTGGTAATCATGCAAAAATCCGAACTTGGCGGCGTGAACATGCCTTGATGAACACCTTGGAAAAACGACCCGACTTGTTGGCGGAGGCTCCTTTAACAACATCGGAGAAACGTTGGGTTCAAAGCTTGACTTAGCGCTTAAAGAAAAATCTAAACAGATATTGAATTTAAGAATAACTTAATCTGAGCGACAAGAAGGAGAAAAAGAACAATGAATCGGCTTGAGCAAATTGAACAGAGTTTTTTAAAAAAAGACGTGCCCAATGTGATCATCGGTAGCACGGTACGGGTACACGTTCGCATCAAAGAAGGCGAAAAAGAACGGATTCAGATTTACGAAGGCGTTGTCATTCGGAAAAAAGGCGGCAGCAATCGTGAAACCTTTACAGTGAGAAAAGTTTCTTACGGTATTGGTGTCGAGCGAATCTTTCCGCTTCATTCTCCTTTTGTGACCAAAGTAGAGACTGTGCGTGAAGGAAAAGTGCGGCGTGCAAAACTCTATTATATTCGAGAAAGAACCGGTCGTGCCGCTCGGATTCCTGAAAAAGAACGGATTTACGCCACCAAAAAGAAAAAAGGTGCTGCAACACAGGCCGTTCAGGTAGCAAAGCCGGATGAAACATCTGAAGTCGAAACACCTTCAGAAACCTAAGTATTTGAATAAATGAGGTTTGTCATACTTTGACGATGACCTCGAATGAAGAGCGGCTTTATGCTGCGGGATATCGGGCGATCTGCGGAATTGATGAAGCAGGGCGAGGCCCACTTGCAGGGCCTGTTGTCGCGGCAGCCGTTATTTTACCGCAAGACTGTTCGCTTCCCGGACTGCGGGATTCAAAAAAAATAAGCCCCCGCAAACGGGAGCATTTTTTTGAAAAAATCTCTCAAACGGCGCGATCCATCGGTGTCGGGATCGTTGATCACGAGATGATTGATGACATCAATATCCTTCAAGCCACCTATCTTGCGATGCAGCGAGGGCTTGAGGCGCTTCACATTCCGGCTGACTACCTGCTCATTGATGCTTTAAAGCTTTCAAAAGTTAAGCTCCCGCAAGAAGGGATTATTCATGGCGATGACCTGTCACTCAGCATCGCTGCTGCCTCCGTCATCGCAAAGGTGACAAGGGATCGATTGATGCTGGCCTATCATGAACGCTTTCCGCAGTATGGTTTTGATCGACATAAGGGCTACGGCACCCGCGAGCATTTGCAGCACATCAAAAACTTCGGCCCCTGCCCGATTCACAGAACAACATTCCGGGGAGTGCGTTGACTTCCTCAAGACAGAGCGGCGCGGAAGGCGAAGCCTTTGCCGCCGACTATCTCGTTAAAAATGGCTATCGTATTCTGGAGCGGAACTACCGGACTGCGCTGGGAGAAATTGATATCATTGCTCGCGATGGAAAAACCCTGGTTTTTATTGAGGTGAAAGCGCGGTCGAGCACTCGTTTTGGGGTACCGCAGTTGGCCGTTGACCATCGCAAGCAGCTTAAAATTACCCGAGTTGCCCTGGCCTATCTGAGTCGAAAAAAAAGTATGACCAGCCTGTGCCGATTTGATGTGCTTGCACTTCGGAAAGATCAAAACGGTTTTGAAGCCGAGCTGATTCAAAATGCCTTCGATGGAGCACTCTGCTCATGAAAATGTCGATGGGAATGAATACCAACGTAAAATATCAAGGGCGTGTCTATCATATTCAAACGGAAGATGGTGGCGATAAACGACCGATGATCACAACGCTCTTGTTCAAGGACGGCGGCGTGGTGCTGTCTTCAAAAAGAACGGATTATAGCGATTTACTTCAGAGCGATTCGTGCAGGGAAACCGTCGCGGACATGATGAAGACGCAGCATAAAACAATGATCAAAATGCTGATCAGAGGGGAAATACCCGGAATAGAACCGCCTGTTGCATCCCCTCAAAAAACAGCAGCGGCCGACGGCACCGTGATTGAGGCTACGCAAGCCGATAGCTTGATGCAAAGTGGAAAAGAAGAGGATCTTGATGCCTTGATCCTAGAGTATCTGGCGAAAAAAGACGGTGAGGTCTCTTGATCCACGATGCTTCCATTTGCAGGGGGGCTACCGAAGTTCATCCCTTATCTTTACATCTTCACCCCCCGCGTCATAAAATCGCCTAACGGTAACTGCCTCTTTTTCTGGAATCTTTATGATTCAGATGTACCACGTCTATAAATATTATCGAAAAGACTTTGTCGCCTTAAACGATCTAAACCTTCAGATTGAAAAAGGAGAGTTTGTTTTTGTTATCGGGGCGAGTGGTGCCGGAAAGACGACCCTGCTCAAACTCCTTTTTTGTCAGGAACGGGCAGATCAGGGACAGGTGATTATTGGCGGGCAGAACATCTCACGCCTCAAAGAAGCGGATATTCCTTTTTTGCGTCGGAAGATTGGTTTTGTTTTTCAGGATTTCAAGCTGATTCAACGTAAGACCGTTTTTGAAAATATTGCACTTCCTCTGGAAATCAGCGGCATGTCCAGGAGTGATATTAAAAAACGGGTCAATGAAGTGCTCAAACAGGTTCGCATTGAACATCGTCATGACCATCGTCCCTCCTATTTGTCGGGTGGTGAACAGCAACGGGTGGCCATCGCTCGCGCCCTTGTGAATCGCCCCGCAATTTTATTGGCGGATGAACCAACAGGAAACCTCGACGACGATCTTTCTCTGGATATTGTCGAACTGCTTCGCAACATTCACACCACCGGCACCACCGTCATCGTTGCAACACATGATCGCCACCTCTTTTCAAAGGTTGTTCGCAGAACCCTTGTTTTAAGCAAGGGACAGATCGTTTCAGACGGCCTGCCGGAATGAAATCGTTTTTCTACCACCTGAAGTCGGCCCTTGAAAACATCAAACTGAATCAAACGATGGCCCTCTTTTCCCTCGTTTCTTTGAGTCTCACGCTGATGCTATTCGGCATCTTTCTGCTCTTTTATTACAACGTGCAGGGTTTTGTTCAAACCATGCGGGAGAGCGTTCAATTCAGTATTTATCTCAAAGACATGCCCTCCCAAAAAACGGCGAAAATGCAATGGGTAGACGAGATTGAACAGAGTCTTAAAAAGGATGTACGCATTGCGTCGTTTATCTATATTTCCAAAGATCAAGCCCTTGAAACCTTCAACACCGCCTTTCAAGACGGAGCCTTGTTAGAGCGTTTGGGCGAGAACCCTTTTCCCGCCTCTTTTGAAGTGAAAGTCAAAGCGGAGCATCAGGAACCTGAAAAGATGAAAGACATCATTGCGCATTTTGAATCCATGCCAATGATTGAAGAAGTGCATTATGGTTCAGAGTGGCTGAATAACCTGCTGACTTTTCTGAAATTTCTGAAGGCCATTGGCGTCGGTATCGGAGCTTTTCTGGCTTTAACTGTGACGAGCAACATTGCCAATACCATTCGACTTCACTTTTACAATCGACGCGAAGAGATTGAAATTATGAAGTTGATCGGGGCGACCCATGGTTTTATTAAAATCCCTTTTGTCCTGGAAGGTCTGTTCATGGGGGCGGTTAGTGGACTGCTTTCCATCCTGTTTCTCTTCGCTAGCTTTGAGTATTCAAAAGACTACCTGCTCTCAATCATGGGTGCGATGGGGAAAAGTCAGGGCCTGCAATTTTTGCCAATCAATGTTGCAATGGGGTTGACGTTTTTCGGCGCGCTTCTGGGTGCGGCGGGCAGCTTCATCTCCTTGAGCCACCTCCTGACATTGAGAAATCCTGAACTCGCGAAAAAAAAGGTTGTCAGAGGGAAAGCGCTTCTTTTCTTCATGATTTTTTTTACGACCTTCTTTGTAATCTCACTGCCTGGTTTGAGCGAAGCAAAAAAGACCTCGGCAAAGGAAATACCGAGTTTGAGAAAGCAGATTCAGCAGGAAAAATCGGCACTTAAAAAATTGAATTCGGAAATTAATAAGAAAAAAAAGAAACAGCGGGAGGCTAAAAAAAAAGAACGATCAATTCTTTCCGCTTTAGAAAGAATTGATCGGCGGTCAAGACTTTACCGGAAAGAAGCGCGTTTGCTTGAAGCTGAAATTGGAGAAAAAGAACAGGAAGAAGCAGCGCTTTCATCAAAAGTTACGGTTTTAAAAGGAGAGATTGAAAAAAGTCGACACTTGATTTCAAAGCGTTTAAGGACACTTTATAAAGAAAAGCAGTCGGGCGGCTTGAAAATTCTCTTTGCCTCAAAAAATTATTCCGATCTGCTCAGAACCCTCCACTATCTGAATACCGCTGCAAAAAAAGAGGATGAAATTCTCTCTGAATTTAAGACAAATCATGGCGAATTGTCAGAAAAAAAAGACCGATTGCAGGAGGTCAAAGGGCGTCTGCTTGCGGATCGGAGTGCTCTTGCCAACAAGTTGGCGGAAAGTCGAGGAGAGAGAAAACAGAAAAAACGGTTTTTGAGCCGGGTCAAACGGGAGCGCTCATTTTATAAAAAAGCCATTTCAGAAATGACGGAATCCTCTCAGCAGGTACGCTCTTTGATTGGTCGGCTTCAAAAAGAAAAAAAAACACGTGCGAGTACCTCCACAAAGAGTCCGGCTAACAAATTTTCAAGAGCAAGGGGGCGACTGGCCTGGCCAAACGATGGCAGAATTGTCAGTCGCTATGGACGTCAGAAACACCCCCGCTTTGATACGATGATCAACAAAAAGGGGATCGAACTTTCCCCAGGTCAAGGCGGTGCAGTCCGAAATATATTCGACGGCACAGTGGTTTACGCCGACTGGTTTCGAGGTTACGGCATGATGATCATGATTGATCACGGAGAGAACTATTATTCCCTCTACGCTCACCTTGAAAAACTCCTGGTCGGTATTGGTGATCGCATCAAAACGCGGCGGGTCATCGGTCAAATCGGTGGCACGGGACTTTCCCAGGGCTCCAAACTTTATTTTGAAATCAGGCACAAGGGAAAAGCCATCAATCCAACATCCTGGTTGAAAAAAAGAGGTTAGGATATAATAAGTTTGTGTTAAAATGTTCAGCATTATCGAAATGCGATATCCATATATAAAGGCATCGTGGCATTTTCATGAGTGGCTTGAAAGATCTGGAGGATGAAAGAATGAAGTTTATCAAGAAAGTACGGGCAACTTTTTTGCTCACGGCCATTTTTGGCACGATCGCCATGACCCTTTTTATCGGGAAGGGCCTGGAAACAAAAGTTTCAGCGGAAACGGAGCAATACAAAGATCTCAAAATTTTCTCTGAAGTCCTCTCCTCTCTCAAAAAAAGTTACGTCGAGCCACTTGAAACAAAGGATTTGGTTTACGGCGCCATAAAAGGGATGCTGGGTTCCCTTGATGCCCACTCCGCATTCATGCCGCCCGAAGTCTATAAAGAAATGCAGGTCGATACAAAAGGCGAATTTGGCGGCCTGGGTCTTCAGGTGGGCATCCGGGAGAAACGACTGATTGTGGTTGCGCCCATTGCTGACACACCCGCTGCAGCAGCGGGGCTCAAGGCGGGAGATACGATCATCAAGGTTGATGACACCGAGATGACACTAGACACCACCCGTATGGATGCCGCGCAAATGATGCTCGGTGCAAAAGGGACAGGCGTTACGCTCAACCGTGAGCGTAAATCAGAATCAAAACCGCTTGTTTTTACGTT
>CAZRYI010000004.1:15398-25579 GCA_964604255.1 uncultured Nitrospirota bacterium | reverse complement strand
GCAAAGATAAGGCGCTCATTTAAGGGGGGTAAAGGGGGCGTATTCACGGTATCTTTTATAACGCATCCGGCAATTTGAGTGCAATGCTGGGACGTATTGGTCAAACAAATATGATTTTAGGCGTGGAGTTTGTTGAAAATATCGTAGGCCGCCACTTTGTAACATTCTGCCAAAGTGGGGTAGTTAAAGACATTATCAAGAAAATATTCGAGTCGGCCTTCAAATTGTAGTACGGCTTGCCCGACATGAATCAATTCGGTGACACCGGTGCCGATGGCATGAATGCCGAGCAGTCGCTCATTTTCGCGATGGACAATCATTTTAAGCAGCCCAGTATTGTCCCCCAAAATCTGTCCCCGTGCAATTTCGCGATAACGGGCCAGACCCGTTTCATAAGGGATCTTATCTTTTGTCAATTGCTCTTCGGTTGCGCCGACCATTGAAATTTCGGGCATGGAATAGATCCCGATGGGAAAGTTATCTCCCATCGGTTTGTAGTCGATGCCAAACATATGGCAGGCAGCAAGACGTCCCTGCATTGCCGCCGTTGCAGCCAGACTTGGAAAACCGATCACATCACCTGCGGCATAAATGTGCTCAACGGACGACTGGTAGTTTTCATCCACTTTTAAACGTCCACGATGATCCGGCTCCAGACCGGTAACACCCAGGTTCAACACATCGGTTGCACCGATTCTTCCGGCAGAATAAAGCACGAGATCTGAAATGATGCGCTTTCCAGATTCCAGCTCAATCATGGTTTTTTTAGAAGTACCGCGCGTGATAATTTCCAGTCGAGTGACTTTTTCGCCAAGCCGAAAAGTCACCCGTTTGTTCCGCATTTGATACATCAACTCATCAATAATTTCATAATCAAGAAAACCAATCGGACGATCACGCATGTCGATGACCGTGACCTGAATACCCAATTCAGCAAACATGGAGGCATATTCAATGCCGATAACACCCGCTCCAACAACGGTGAGGGTTTGCGGTAATCGCGTGAGATCTAAGATGCCATCCGAGAGAATCACGGTCTCATTATCAGGTGAGGTGCCCGGTGGGGCGACAGGACGGGTGCCAACCGAAATCAAAAAACGTTCAGCACTGATAATGCGCTGTCCTTCCTCGCTTTCGATGAGCAGGTGATGGGCATCCTTGAAACTGGCATTTCCGATAACAATATTGACATCATTGCGATGCAGTTGATCCTGCTGAACCTCTGCCTCTCGCGCAATCACCTGAGTGACACGCTTGAGCAAATCACGGATTTCAACTTTCGTTTTTGTAGAAAACCCCTGGCCGTTAAATGGATTACGGCTAAAATTGAAAGACTTGACCGCTTCCCGAAAGGTTTTTGAAGGGATGGTGCCGGTCTCCAGACAAACCCCTCCGACGGATCGCCGTTTTTCGACCACCGCAACCTTTTTGCCAATTTTTGCGGCTTGAATCGCACAGCGCTGGCCCGCAGGGCCGCTCCCGATGCAAATGAGATCGTAATCGTAGGTTTCTGTCATAGAGTGATCAATGTGAGAAATAAGCGACAGGGAAAAGGCTGAAGACTGTTTTGCATGATTTGTCTCAACTTAAGTCTCCAGCCTTTCCATCTGAATCGTGATTGACCGTCTTTAGCCGATCTGTTATAAGATCGGCTCTCATTAATTGCCGAAGTGGTGGAATTGGTAGACACGCTAGGTTCAGGGTCTAGTGGGGGTTACTCTGTGGGGGTTCGAGTCCCCCCTTCGGCACCAAAATATACTGTTTTTATTCAATAGCTTTCCGAATTATTTTTGTCCCCGTGGTGGCCGCCCATCATGCCACCGCTTCCATGATGTTTCTTTCCAGAGCGATGTTTTGAGCCGTGTTTGCTATGGCCGCCGCTTTTTCCGTAGTGCCCACCCCGACCCATGCGATGCGCGACGATGCCGACAAACTGCTTAAATTGTTTGTCGGATAAAAAAGTTTTGGCTTTGGCCAGGGCTTGAACGCGCACCATAACCAGCGCTGTATCGGCCGCCGCTTTCAGTTGAGCCTTTTTTTCGATTGCGCTCATGTCGAAGTCACCTCCGCCAACCGCTTCATCCAATTCAAGCTGAGCAACACGAAGCTGGGCAGTCTTTAGGATGGTTCCTTTCCGATAGTCCATAAAAAGGCGATGCATTTTCATGGATTGTTCGTCATCCAGGTGCAGCTTTTTCTTAAGTCCCTTTTCTGAAAACGAGCTAGCCCCGCCATGTCCATAAGATGAACCCTGTCCCGAAGAACGGCCATGACCAGAAAAACCTTGAGCAGAAGACTTCCCGTGTTTAGACGAACTGCCATGTCCGCCCATCATCCCTTTTTTTGAGGGATGATGGGGATTATCCCCTGTTGTTTTTCCGTGTGAATCCCCGTCGATTGTCGGGTGTGAAAATGTCCCCTCGGCCATAACCGGTGCGACAGCAATCGCAAAGATTGCAACTGTCGTTAATGCTTTACACAAGATATTTCTTGTTTTCATGCTTGTCCCCCTTTTTTATATTCAGTACATCAAAACACATCCTGCCATGGTCGTACTGTTCAGTATATACCGAAAAACAAATTCGCTCAACTTTAGGGCCTTGTGATTGCATTCTAAAAAATACTAAATACGGATATATTTAAGACTAAGGTGTCCTTGACGGTGCTTTGTGAGTTCCCCTATAATGCTGCATTTTTTAATCAGGAGCACTCCTTTTGAACACAGAAAACACACAAGTTGCACAGCGGGTCAAAAAGGTCGTGGCCCTGCGCGAAAGCGGGATTGAACCTTACGGAAGCCGCTTTGACGATAAAATATCGCTCGGCAGCATTGTAGAAAAATACGATGCTTTGTCGAAAGAAGTCTTAGAATCTGAAATAATCTCTAAAAAAATTGCTGGCCGGGTGATCTCGCTCCGTCGCTTCGGCAAGGCCGCATTTGCCCACCTGCGGGATGCATCGGGCCAACTCCAGATCTATTTAAAGCTGAAGCTCCTGGATGACCGCTCCATCACCATCTTTGAAAAGCTCGACATCGGTGATACGCTCGGTGTCACAGGGCGACTCTTTCGCACCAAAACAGACGAACTGACACTCGAAGCCCATAATCTGACTTTTCTTTCCAAATCGCTGCATCCGCTGCCTGAAAAATGGCACGGCCTGACCGACGTCGCCCTGCGTTATCGGATGCGTTACCTGGATCTCATTGCGAATCCAGACGTAAAAAAGGTTTTTGAAACACGCAGTAAAATCATCAATACCATCCGCCTTTTTCTCAGCGAAAAAGGCTTTCTGGAAGTCGAAACACCCATGATGCATCCGATTCCGGGAGGGGCTGCGGCACGTCCCTTTGTTACGCATCACAATACACTCGGACTGGATCTCTTCCTGAGAATTGCGCCGGAGCTTTATTTGAAACGTTTGATCGTGGGTGGTTTTGAACGGGTTTTTGAGATCAACCGCAATTTCCGCAATGAAGGTATTTCCACCATCCACAATCCCGAATTCACGATGCTCGAATTTTATATGGCCTATGCCGACTATAAAATTATGATGTCTCTGACTGAAGAGTTGTTTGCACGCATTGCACAAGAAACCCTCGGCACACTCGCATTTGAGTACCAGGGACAACAGATTGATTTCAGCGGAAGTTGGCAACGTTTGTCTTACGCTGACGCGATTTCAGCTCAGTATAAAATCAGTGTCGAAGATTTGAACGACATCAAAAAAGTCGAGGCTCTGATTCAGGATGCCGGGATTTCCAATGAAATGCCTGACAGCCTCGGCAAAATGTGGGAGCTGCTTTTTGAAACCGGGATTGAACCGAATCTTGTCGGCCCGGTTTTCATCACCGACTATCCAACCGAAATTTCACCTCTGGCCAAGCGACGCCCCGATGCACCCCATCTAACCGAACGCTTCGAACTTTTTATTGCAGGCCGTGAAATCGCCAACGCCTTTTCCGAGTTGAATGATCCCGAAGATCAGCGTGGCCGCTTCGAGGCCCAAACGACGGCACGGGAAAAGGGAGATGATGAAGCGCACCAAATGGATGAAGACTATCTGCTCGCTTTAGAGTACGGTATGCCGCCGACTGCCGGAGAAGGCATCGGCATAGACCGATTGGTCATGCTGCTCACAAATCAAAGTTCAATTCGGGATGTCATCCTTTTCCCTCAGATGCGGCCACTTGCAGCAAAACCTGCTTCCGATAAAGCAGCAGATGAGGCCACAGAGAAAGCACCCGCTAACTAGAGCACCTAGATGTCCCTCCCATTTGAATACACAATCGCCTTTAGATACCTGAAGGCCAAACGTCGCAATCGTATGCTCTCCCTCAATACGGCCATTTCAATCGGTGGCGTGACCATTGGCATTGCCGCCTTGATTGCAACCCTGGCCCTCATGACCGGTTTCAAAGAAGATTTGCGTGACAAAATCCTCGGAACGACCTCTCACGTTGTTGTGACGGATCGCACCCGTGAAAATATCGTAGACTACAAACCGCTCATAGAAAAAATCACCCAGGTACCCCATGTGGTTTCGGCCACACCCTTCATCTTCCGTCAAGTTTTGCTGTCTTCTCCGAACAATGCTTTCGGCGTCGTCCTGCGCGGTATTGATCCCGCAAAAGAAGGCGAGGTCACCAAACTGGGGGAAAATATGGTCGAGGGAAAACTGGACTTTTTGACAACACCTCCGCCCGACTTGCCGCAGATTGAAGACGAAAAACTTGTCGATGGCAAAGCCAGGGTTTACCCCGGCATTGTGATGGGCAAAGAACTCGCCAATCGCCTGGGGCTTTTCTGGGGAGATATCATCCACGTCGTTTCCCCTGTCGTTAAAGAGGGGGCCTCCATCACGCAGTCCATCGGTGGCCCCGGTGGCTTCACGCCCAAAATCAGAAAATTCCGACTGGTCGGCCTCTTCGATTCCGGTATGTATGAATACGATTCCTCGCTGGCTTACATCGCCATTAAAGATGCTCAGAATTTTTTCAATCTCTCCGATGTTGTCACCGGCATCGAAGTTAAAGTTTCGGACATCTTTCTGGCTGATGAGGTGGCGCTAGAGATCGAAATGCTGCTCGACTTCCCTTATCGTGCGCGGGACTGGAAGGACATGAACCGGAATCTTTTTTCCGCCCTGGAATTTGAAAAAGACATGATGTTTGTCATTCTCATCTTAATCGTCCTGGTGGCATCCTTTAATATCGTCGGCACCTTGACCATGACCGTTTCTGAAAAAGCCAGGGAAATTGGCATTTTAAAAGCGATGGGGGCGACACGGGCCTCGATCAGCCGAATCTTCATGATCGAAGGATTAAGCATTTGCACCGTTGGCGTCCTGCTTGGTATGCCGCTGGGCCTTGCAATTTGCTGGGGCATCGAAACCTTTTACCAACTGCCCGGAGACGTCTACTACATCAGCAAAATACCGGTGCGATTAAAAGTGATGGATGTCGCACTTGTGTCTGGCTCTGCGCTCTTAATCGGCCTGCTGGCAACCCTCTACCCTTCCCGTCAGGCAGCAAAACTGGAACCGGTCGAAGCGCTTAGATATGAATAATATTCTTCACCATAGGGGCAATTGCAATACGCCCCTACCCTTGTTCCTGATTGCAAATACCCCATGATCGAAGTCATTGATTTAAGTAAAACCTTTCAACTACCCGGCCAAACACTGACAATTTTAGACAAGGTCTCCTTGACGATTCGGGAAGGGGAAATGCTTGCGATTATGGGTGCTTCCGGTGTCGGAAAAAGCACACTTTTAAGCCTGATGGGTGCGCTTGATCGACCCACATCGGGACGCATCCTTTTTGAAGGCAAGGATGTTTTCTCCCAATCTGACACTGAATTAGCCCGCTTTCGGAACGAGCAGATCGGCTTTGTTTTCCAGTTTCATCACTTGCTTCATGAATTTACGGCACTGGAAAATACCATGATGCCCGGTGTTATCAGAGGCATGAACCAGGCTAAATTGAAAACTGCCGCTCTCAATATATTGGATGCCGTGGGTCTGTCGCATCGATTGCATCACAAACCAGGAGAGCTTTCGGGAGGAGAGCAGCAACGTGTTGCCATTGCCAGAGCGCTTGTCTTGCAACCGAAACTCATTTTGGCCGATGAACCAACCGGCAACCTGGATACCCACACAAGCGCCGAAGTCTTTAAACTCCTGAAAGACCTGAACAAACAATTAGGCATGACCTTTGTGTTAGTCACGCACAATGAAAAACTCTCCCGCCAAGTAGATCGCCTCATCACAATGGTGGACGGCAAACTCGCCATCGGTGACCAAGCAAAAACTTAGGTTGATACAAGTTTGAGTCGAATCAATTTTTTGCCAGGGCAGAACTCCTCGGTCAAAGCTTTGCCGTGTTACTCCAGTTTTAAAATGTCAAAAAACTTACTTTAATTTCCTCAGATTTCATCCCTTTTTTCAATCTCCTGGTATACTGAAGGACAGTCCCTAAGATGGAGGATTGAATAAATGATGAATCATACTTCCCGTAAGTCCGTGTTCTATCTGCTCATATTCCTTCCTTTTGCCGCTTGCGCCTCTCTTGATGTACGACAAACAAACGAACAAGTCTCTGGCGCATCTCTCTCCAAAACTGCATCCTCCTGTGAGCAAAGCTGTGCTTTCACTTTTTCTGATGGCGGGGCCTATCAAGGACAACTTTTGGGCGGTCAGCCCAATGGTCATGGCAAGGTCATCTGGGAAAACGGCACCTACTATGAGGGTGACTTTTTAAATGGCAAGATGCACGGTGCAGGGAACTTTGTTTCGGAAAACGGGGATCACTATGTCGGCAGCTTTTCAGAAGATCAGCTTCAAGGCACGGGCATATTTTCTTTTGCAAACGGTTCCCAGTATTCGGGTGAATTTAAAGGGAGCGAATTTAACGGTAACGGCATTCTAATTCGATTCAATGGCGACAAATACGTTGGCGGGTTCAAGAGCAATCAATTTCATGGTGAAGGGATGCTTTCTTTTGTCAATTCACAGGGCCAGGAGCAGGTTTTGACGGGTTCCTGGGATCAGGGACAATACGATGAAAATCAGAAAAAAAAGACTCAAGAAAGCGACAATGACTTAAGCGCCGAAGTGGTACTGTTTTATCAATATCAAATGCTGACCACAATGATGGATCAGATTTCACCCTCCCGTCCGGGCATCACCGACCTCTATCTGATTTCCTTTGGTGGTGACGGTTCTCAGGATGTTTTTATGAAAGAGGTTTTCTACGCCAAATCGGTCTTTGAAGATCGCTACGGCATGAAAAACAGAACCGTTGAGCTGATCAACAACGCAAACATTGTGCATGAAAACCCCATTGCCAGTGTCATCAACCTCAGGGTCGCCCTGGAAATCATCGCCCAACAAATGGACGTTGAGGAAGACATTCTTTTTCTCTATCTCACCAGTCATGGATCACGAGACCATAGCATTTCCGTGCGCTTAGGCGGGGTTCCCTTAGCCAATTTACCCGCTGAAACCCTTGCCGAAATTCTGGAAGCATCGGGCATAAAATGGAAAGTGATTGCCATTTCCGCCTGTTATTCTGGGGGATTTATCGACTACCTCAAAGACGACACCAGCATGATTATCACCTCGGCTCGTGCTGACCGTTCTTCCTTCGGTTGCAGTGATGATGCCGAAATGACTTATTTTGGACGGGCCTTTCTTCAGCACGCGCTGGATCAATCCTCAAGCTTCTCAGAAGCCTTTGTGAAAGCAAAAGAAATCGTCTCCGGCTGGGAAGAAGCAAAGCAGTTCACCCCCTCAGAACCTCAAATCTACACCGGCGCCTTGATCGAAAAAAAACTCAAAAGCTGGCGACGCACACTTGATCAGCAAGTGGCAGGCAGCATCAGATACGACGCAGCAACCCAATAAGCGATATCCACATAAAATATACCTGCCTTTTCCTACCGGCTTTGTCCCTTGCCGCTTAGTACGGCATTCTCTTGACAGCCTAATGCCACCATGCTAAATGTTCCCTATGTCATCTGATATATGGCATCGGGATTTATTGTATGACCCGTGACTATTTTTAAGAACCACATTGATAAACGACAATATGTCGGCCTTGAATTCTCTCATAGGGGGGGAGGGAAAGGCCTGCCATGCCTGTATTATTAAAGGAGAAAAATGCGTCATACCGTTATTTCCGCCACAATGGTGGCGGCATCCTTTTTGGCCTTATCGGGAATTTCTTTCGCGGGATCTTCGATGCACGTTGGTGTTGCCAAAAAACATTGCAACGCCATGGTCTCTGAAGGAGAAAAAGGCTTGAACCACGGTGCTCAGGGGCACGGAGGTGTCGCAATGAAACACTTCGAATCAATGGTGATGCATGCGAAAGACTGTATCAGCCACGGTGAAGAAGGGATCAGTGCTTCCGATGCCAGCAGTGCAACCAAGATGCACGGGCCGGAAGGAATGAGTCATTCAAAAGAAGCGCTCAAACACGCCAAAGAAGCAGTTAGCCACGGCGGTGCCGGACACCTCAATATAATGATGGATCACGGAAAAGAAGCCGTGAGTCATGCCAAGGTGGGAGCAAAACACGCGAACGAAATGAACTAGTTTTTTTGTTCTGACCTATTTACTCTGATCAAATGAACCCCTAAACCGGCCTTTCGAGGCCGGTTTTTTTTGCGCTTATACCCCTGCCTGATGATTTTTAGCTTGATTTGAAGATCATTGTAACTAGCGAGAATTTTGCACATTCTTCGTATGCAAAAACATTTGAGGTGAAGTATATCAGCGCAGATGGGATCACGCACTTAACAACACTAAGCATCTTAGCCCCCTTAAGTAACTATTTAAGAACCAGGTCGGCATATGAGGCGCTTGCGGTTTCTCCGGTATTGTCGGTGTCGGTCATAACGGCGATGCCGGAGATATTGTTGGGTTCTTCGCCGAATAGTTTTTTGTAGTCTTCGTAAAGGTTGCGTTCTTCGCAGAGCCATTTTCCAACTTCGGCTTTGCCGCTTTGTACTGCAAACATTTGCGCCCGGGCCGTAAAGGCATTATCGGCCGACTCCCCTTTTGCCAGCCGGTTTGCCCAAACATAGTTTAAAGCACCCCTTGGAGGAAACTCTCCGTAAATAGCCTTAAAGGTGTTGAATTTTGCTGACTCCCACAAGGAAGCTTTATCTGGATTGAACCGAAAAGTCACATAAATTCTCGCGGCGTAATCGTCCCCGCTTTTTTTTGAGACGTCTCCTTTTGATATGATGTTTTCGACTTTCCAGCACCAGGAAATGGTCTGGTAGATTTTAGGATCAAGATCAAGCGGTTTTTTGATGCCAGAGGCAGAGGCATCACTCTCAGCTTTGATGACCGGGCGGCCATCCTCATCAACAAGTTGATACTTCGTGTGCCGCTCTACTTTACGAAAAGTGAGCGGTTCCCAACCCTTTGGCAAGGCATCGTCTCCTGTTTCAGCGCTCAATAGTTGGATGGGTTCAGCCGCAGAAGCCACAGTCGTGAAGGTTAAAAAAAGCAGGCTCAGGCTACAAAGTAAAACGAGGCATTGTTTTTTACTGAATGCATTGCAGGTGTTCGGCAGGATTTTGAATCGCATCGTCATACTCCTTTTCAGTTCCAGTCCAGAGAAATGCTGATATCGAAT
Source organism: uncultured Nitrospirota bacterium (assembly GCA_964604255.1). Classification (GTDB taxonomy): domain Bacteria; phylum Nitrospirota; class Nitrospiria; order SBBL01; family JAADHI01; genus JAJDBU01. The sequence goes on along the minus strand of CAZRYI010000004.1, from coordinate 15,930 downwards.
AAAAAAAAGGGGCGAAAAATAAAATTCGCCCCTGAAGAAGTGCCACTGTGTAAGAGTAGAGAGTATTTCTTAAGTTAAACCGATTTAACGACCTTACCCGAGCGAATACACCGGGTACAAACCCGAAGTCGCTTGATCGTTTTTCCGATCAGTGCTCTTACATTTTGGAGGTTTGGATGAAAAACACGCTTGGTTCGATTGTTGGCATGGCTGACGCGGTTTCCCGATAAGCGCCGCTTTGCACATATATCACAGACTCTGGCCATCATCTATCCTTAAAGTAGTGGTTCGAAATTGATTCAAAGAACTAGGGATGCTAACATGCCAATCCGCTAATGGCAAGCACATTTGCCCCTATCTTAGGTTTGAGCTTGTTGCATCCCCCTTTTCCCTGGCAAATAGCCATCCAATATATTAAGGGAGTCGGGCCCAACCGTGCCTTCCTGCTGAACAAGTTGGATATTCATAGCCTGGAAGACCTGCTCTATTTCATTCCCTTTCGTTACGAAGACCGTTCACAATTGAAAAAAAT
>CAZRYI010000004.1:0-15298 GCA_964604255.1 uncultured Nitrospirota bacterium | reverse complement strand
GTCGATCAAAGTGAAACACAGCTTCATGTAGGACGGATTATTCCTGTTTACCATGAAACAAAAGGCATTAGCGCCAAACAAATCCGAAGCCTGATCAAACACGCACTGGATCGCTACGGTGCAGATATTCCAGAAATGATGCCAACTGCCATGCTTCAGAAATATCGACTTTGTGGCTTGTCTGAAGCCATTCACGAAATTCACTTTCCTTTGGAAGGGAGCGACCTGAGTCATTTGAATGCGGGGACAAGCCCGGCCCACCGCAGGCTCGCTTTTGACGAACTTTTTTTGCTGGAAGTCGGTCTGGCCCTTCGGCAAAAGGGCATGACAAAAAAAGAAAAGGGCATCCGTTTTGAGGTCTCAGAATCCCACTTAGCCCCCTTAAGAAAACTCATTCCCTTTCGTTTGACCGGGGCGCAAGAACGGGTACTGGGCGAAATACAAAAAGACCTTGCCTCTGAACAGCCGATGCACCGACTGATTCAGGGCGATGTTGGATCAGGCAAAACCCTCATTGCGCTCATGAGCCTCTTGATTGCCATTCAAAATACTTATCAAGGGGCAATCATGGCACCGACCGAAATTTTGGCCGAGCAGCATTATCTTTCCCTCAAACCTTACTTGGAACAATTGGGTTTTTCGATTACCCTGCTCACAAGCGACATGAAAAAGCGGGACAAAGACGCAGTTCTGGAACAGATCAGTTCCGGGGAATCCAACTTGGTGATCGGCACACATGCTCTGATCGAAAAAGGGGTGCAGTTCAAAAAACTGGGTCTCGTCGTGGTAGACGAGCAGCACAAGTTCGGTGTGCTGCAACGGGCCAAACTCGTGAGCAAGGGCAAACAAGCCGACCTCTTGATCATGACTGCCACACCCATTCCGCGCACACTCGCCATGACATTGTATGGCGATTTGAACATTTCCGTTGTCGATGAACTACCCCCCGGTCGCTCTCCGATTGAAACAAAACTTTATTATGCCAAACAGCGGGATCGGGTTTACCGACGAGTCGAAAAAGAATTGGCCAAGGGACGACAGGCCTTTGTGGTCTGTCCCCTGGTCGAAGAATCGGAAAAACTCGACTTGAAAGCCGCCATTGAAGTTTTTGAGCATTTTAAAAAGGAGGTCTTTCCCAATCGCCAAATCGGACTGCTGCACGGGCGACTCAAGCGAACTGAAAAAGAGACGATCATGCGGCAATTCAAAGCGGCAGAGATTGACTTGCTCGTTGCAACCACTGTTGTAGAAGTCGGGATCGACATTCCCAATGCGACGGTGATGGTCATCGAACACGCCGAACGTTATGGGCTGTCTCAGCTTCATCAATTGCGAGGACGAGTGGGTCGAGGACGAGCGCAAAGTGCCTGTTTGATGATTGCGGAGTATGCGATTTCTAAAGAAGGCAAACGACGACTTCAGGCCATGGTTCACAGTTCAGACGGCTTTAAAATTGCGGAAGAAGACTTAGCGATCCGGGGACCGGGAGAGTTTTTTGGCACCCGACAATCGGGCCTGCCCATGCTAAAAATCGCCAACCTCGTCCGGGATGTGCGGATGTTAGAGACCGCCAGGATGGAGGCTTTTCGCTGGGTGGACGTACACCCGGAACTGGCAGACGATGAAAGTCAGGCCATGCGCGAACACCTCGAAAGAAAATGGCAGGGCAAGTTAGAATGGTTGACAATTGCTTAGTTTTGGAGACGAACAAAACTTTTATAAAAAAAGTTTTTATGTTAACATCGCCGATCAAATATCTACTTATTTCGCGCAAACAGGCACTATCTCGCCGAATGATACAAATACAATTATGTATGAGGATGGGTTTTAAATGATCGGACCAATGAAAAAGGTTGTTCTTGTTGTCGATAATGATGCAGCCATATTGAATGCCTTCAAAATTCGCCTGGAAGAAAAATACGAACTCATTCTTGTGGAACGCGGGGAAGAGGCGCTTCACATCTTTAAACAACGCAGTGATTTTAATTTGATTATCATCGACTATCGTCTACCCGAAATGGACGGTGTGACCTTGTTTAAAAAAATTCGACAGGAAAACCGAGTGACACCAATTGTGTTTACCTGTGCTTATCCCAGCAAGGAAATCCTAATCCAGATGCTGGAAGTCAGGCCTCACGGTTTTATCGAAAAGCCCTGTGGCAGCGACATCATGGATCAGAAAATCGGTCGCCTTGTCGGAACCAATCCTTTTGAACCCGTTCATCAATTGCTCAATATTCCGCTGCACGCCCTATCCATTAAAATATATCGCGCCGTGCAATATATCGATCGCCATCACAGCTCTTCAGACCTTTCACTTGAAGGGGTTGGCGACGCGGTGTCTCTCCATCCTAAATACCTATCGGCTTCTTTTAAGGAAGAATGCGGCGTCGGTTTTCACGATTATTTAATCGAAATCCGCATCTACCGTGCCACCCAACTGCTTAAAGATCCGCGCCGAATCATCAAGCAGGTCAGCAGCGAAGTCGGGTTTTCCGATCAGGGTTATTTTTGCAAAGTCTTCCAGAATAAAATCGGGCTTTCTCCTTCGATCTATCGAAAAGAATTTCTGGCGAAAAAAAGAAGATAATCACAAAACCTGCTTTGCCCACTTTCCTTTCGTTTTCCTCATCAAAAGAGTAGAAGGAGCTTCCTATGCCGGAATTGGCTACGGCAGGACGCCTATCTGGTGACGTTCGCCCTACATCCTATCGAATCGACCTGACGGTCTTGCCGGAGAAAAAATCCTTTTTCGGCAAGGTTTTAATCGACATTAATCTCAGTGTCCCTTCCAATCGGCTGAGTCTGCATGCACTTGAGCTAAAAATCGGCCATGCTGAGCTGATCACTTCCGAACTTAAATCGCCCCAACCTAAGTCGATAGCCGCCGAAGTGACCATCAATCCTGCCTCTGAAACCCTTGATTTACGCTTTCCACAAGATATTCCGGCAGGCAAGGCTTCAATTGCAATTGACTTTTCCGGGGACTTAAATCAAGACATGCGGGGTCTTTACGAGGCCCATGCAGTCAATGAGATTTATGCCTTTACGCAATTTGAGGCCACCGATGCCCGCCGTATGTTTCCCTGCTTTGATGAACCCGGCATGAAGGCGCGCTTTCAATTGAATGTCACTGCTCCTGCCGACCTCGTCATACTTTCAAACATGCCTGCAATCAATGAAACAAGCGAAGAGCCACTGCAAACAGTCTGTTTTGATATCAGCCCTCCGATGTCCACCTACTTGCTTGCCTTAGCAGTTGCCAGGCTGGAGAAAAAAGAAATAGAGGTCGATGGGGTCACGATTGCGGTTTGGACCTTGCCGGAACAATTGGCACTTGCCGACTTCGCCTTGAAAGTCACAGCAGCAGTACTTCCGCGCTTGAATGCTTATTTTGCCTTGCCCTACCCCATCACAAAACTCGACTTAGTGAGTGTGCCCGACTTTGCGATGGGTGCCATGGAAAACTGGGGTCTGATCTTTTTTCGCGATTCCTGCCTCCTGCTGGACGAACAAGGGGCCTCAACAGAAATGCAGCGGCGGGTTGCCAGCGTCATCACTCACGAAATTGTGCATCAATGGTTTGGCAACCTGGTGACGATGGCGTGGTGGGACGACCTTTGGTTAAATGAGTCTTTCGCGACCTGGCTGGCCTGTAAGATCATCGACCAGTGGCGACCCGAATGGCAGAGCTGGTTGGCATTTCAGGAAGAAAAAGAAGTGCCACTGGCCCTGGACGCGATCAAAAATACACGCCCGATCCGTTCAGATTCGACGAGCCCTGCTGAAATTGAGGCGATGTTTGATGTGCTGACCTATGAAAAAGGCGGAGCCTGCCTACGCATGATTGAGCAGTTTCTAGGAGAAGACCCTTTTTGTGCAGGTATTCGTTCTTATATCAAAGACCATCAGTACAAAAATGCCACTGCGGAAGATCTTTGGGAAGCCTTGTCGGTTATCTCAGATCATCCAATATCAGAAATTGCGAAAGACTGGTTTACCCGACCGGGCTTTCCAATACTCACATTTGATTCAGAGACATCCGATTTTACGACGCTGCGAATCACTCAAAACCGCTACTCTGCATTTGGAAATGAGGGACTTCAGCCCTCAGCGAAACCCTGGTCAATTCCCGTCTCAATCCGATATGGCGACGACGATGGAAGCCATACCCACCGCATCCTGCTAACAGCGCAAGAGACGCAGGTAAAGCTTCCGGCAAAGGGAAAGATCCACTGGCTGTATGGGAATGCAAATGCGGCCGGGTTTTACCGAACAGATTATGCGCCCCCTCTCATGAAGGCCCTGGAAGCGAATTTGGAAAGTGTCCTGTCCCCTATAGAACGCCTGGGCGTTCTGGCCGACCTTTGGGCTTTATGCCAAAGTGGGGATAAAACAATCGCCTCGTTTTTGGAAACGCTGTCCCACTTGAGCAAAGATGAAAACCGAAGCGTTTTGGTGATGATCTGCAACATCCTTGAGATGATTTCAAAACAAATCCTTTCTCAGTCCGAACAATCTCTTTTTGCCACTTTTGTCGAAGACTGTCTCGGCCCCATGTGGGAAAAGCTGTCATGGGATGCGGCAGATGATGACGATGATGAACGACGCCTGCTTCGTGCAGCCTTGCTCTGGGCCCTGGGTGCCGTCGCACAAAATGAAGATATTTTATCGGAATTGCCAAGACGACAGCGCCTTTATCTTGCCAGACCCGACAGGCTGGACCCGACATTGGCAACCGCCTTCACACGTTTATGCGTCCGTTCGGACGGAGGCACACGTTTTGAGTACTATCTTGAGCGATTCCGAAAGTCAAAAACACCGGAAGAACGAGACCGCTATTTAATCGCTTTGAGCGATTTTGGCAAAGGGATCTTCGCAAAAAAAGTACTGGATTTTGCTTTATCTGATGAGGTTCGGCCGCAAGACGTCTGGAAACCCGTGCGTGCACTGCTTGCAAATCCCGCAGTCCAGGCAGCAAGCTGGTCTTATTTAAAAACACACTGGCAGGCATTTCGGAAAAAGGGAGGCAGTATCGGGGCGCAACGGATGATTCAGGCAACACGTCATTTGTGGCGCACTGAATGGCATGACGAGGTGGCACAGTTTTTTAACAAAGCAGAAAACAGGGTGCCTTCCGCCGACCGATCATTGGCACAGACCTTGGAATTTATTCAGCTCGGCCTACAATTCAAACACAATCAAACAGACAGACTTTCAAGCTGGCTTCGGAATAGGCAGCGCTGAAGCGCATCTGTTTGTTCATCGCCAACCGCCTTCGGCCTATCCGCCTGAACAATTACTGATCCCGGATTTTTTCTTTCATCCATTGCCTCAGTTGCAAGTAGCGTTTTACTGTTAGCTTTTCTTTTTCGGGCATTTCCACGAATTGTGTGCCGTAGCGCCGCAATTCATCGGGGCCCGAGAAATCATCAATCCAGACCACTTTTGCATCAAGGGGAAGGGTTTGCCATTCAGAATCAGATAAAAGCGGCTTTGGCAGGTGTAGTTTCAAATGCAGCTCCGTGCCCAGCGAAAGGGCCTCTTTTGCTTCCAGCATCAGCCCACCTTCTCCCAGTCCAATGAGCTTGCCATCCTTGAAAGACGCCCCCTTTTTTTTAGAGAGATATTCAATCGGAAGCGCCAAACCTTCCAAATGTACAGGCATTTTTCCTTCCGAAAAATCACTTTCAGCCATCTAAACTTTTTTCCTTTCTAATTGCCTCCGCGACCCACACAACCCGCTTCATTGATTTAACATCGTGTACCCTGAAAATACGTGCGCCTGCCATTGTGGCGATTGCAAGCGTCGCAGCTGTGCCTTCCAGTCGTTCTTCAGGAGGAAGCCCACCCAGCAATGCACCGATAAAGGACTTGCGTGAGGGGCCAACAAGAACCGGTACAGCCAAGTCTGTCAGTTCATTCAGCTTGTTGATAATTGTCAGATTGTGCGCCAGAGTTTTTCCGAAACCAATGCCGGGATCAATCGCAATGCGCTGCCTCTCAATTTTTGCTTCGTCAGTTTGAATGAGGCGTTCGTGCATAAAATCATGGATTTCCTGAATCACATTTTGATACTGAGGTGCTTGTTGCATTGTTTCGGGGCTCCCCTTTGTATGCATCAAGACAAGGCCCGTCCTGCCTTTTGCCGCAACAGAAAGCATCTTGTCATCATAGCGTAAAGCACTGACATCGTTAATCACCGAAGCACCTGCCGAAAGCGCTGCCTGGGCGACTGCCGATTTTCTGGTATCAATCGAGAGGGGAATTTTGAGGCACTTGGCCAAAGCTTCAATCACCGGAATCACCCGCTTTGTTTCTTCTTCCGCAGAAACAGTCAAAGCGCCTGGCCGAGTTGACTCACCACCAATATCAATCAGATCGGCTCCTTCCGCTTCCAAAGCCAGGGCATGATCAAGGGCTTTTACAGGATCAAAAAAATGCCCCCCGTCTGAAAAAGAATCAGGCGTGACATTTAAGATGCCCATTATCAAAGGACGACTTTCATAATCGAGTAAATAATCGCCACAACGCCAGGTGCCCGACATCTTTTTAACTCCTGAGACTTAAAAGGGCCTCCCGTTTCCGGGAGGCCCTTTGGTTTTCCAATGAAACTGCCATTCAGACAGGAATCATTTTTATGCAGAAACAGTTGAAGGAGAACTGGCTGGAGGGTTGAGCGCGGCCTGAACAATGGCTTCGATCTCCGGGGCATCAAGGGTTTCTTTTTCAAGCAAGGCTTCAGCAAGGGCTTTGAGCGCATTCATGTTCTCTGTAATCAATCGCTTCGCCCGTTCATAATTTTCAACGATGAGACGCCTGACTTCATTGTCGATTTCAATGGCCGTTGCCTCAGAATAGTCTCGATGCTGAGAAATTTCTCGACCCAAAAAGATTTCCTGTTCTTTTTTACCGAAGGTCAAGGGGCCCATTTTTTCACTCATCCCCCATTCACAGACCATTTTTCTCGCCATGTCTGTTGCCCGTTCGATGTCATTTCCGGCACCTGTCGTCATCTGATTCAGCACCAGTTCTTCCGCAACCCGACCGCCCATCATAATGGCGATGGTATCGTAGAGAAACTTTTTGTGGTAGTTGTGACGATCATTTGTCGGCAGTTGCATTGTCAGACCCAGGGCCTGACCCCGCGGAATAATCGTAACTTTGTGGATCGGATCGGTTCCCGGCAGCAGTTTGGCAATGAGTGTATGACCTGCTTCATGGTAAGCAGTCACCTTTTTCTCCTCGGCAGTCAAGACCAGGCTCTTTCGTTCGACCCCCATCAAAACTTTGTCTTTTGCATCTTCGAGGTCAATCATCTCAACAGATGTTTTGTCTCGGCGGGCTGCCAGGAGCGCGGCTTCGTTGACCAAGTTGGCGAGGTCGGCTCCGGCAAAACCGGGGGTGCCTCGCGCAATCGTTTCAAGACCAACGTCTTTATCCAGCGGTATTTTTTTGGTATGAACCTTTAGAATTTCGGCCCGACCTTTGATATCTGGACGACCGACCGTAATCTGACGATCAAAACGGCCCGGTCGAAGCAGGGCGGGATCCAGCACATCGGGACGGTTGGTGGCTGCAATCAGAATAACCCCTTCGTTGGTTTCAAAACCGTCCATCTCGACCAGGAGCTGGTTCAGAGTTTGCTCCCGCTCGTCATGACCACCACCGAGTCCGGCACCGCGATGTCGCCCAACCGCATCAATTTCATCAATAAAGATGATACAGGGTGCGTTCTTTTTACCCTGCTCAAAGAGGTCTCTAACACGAGAGGCTCCGACACCGACGAACATTTCAACAAAATCCGAACCCGAAATGGAAAAGAAGGGGGCATTGGCTTCACCGGCAATTGCCTTTGCAAGCAGGGTTTTGCCTGTGCCAGGAGGGCCGACAACTAAGACCCCTTTTGGAATGCGACCGCCGAGTTTTTGAAATTTGGGAGGATCTTTCAGAAATTCAATGATCTCCGCCACTTCATGTTTTGCTTCTTCAACCCCGGCAACATCGGCGAAAGTCACTTTCTTTTTATCTTCGGACAGCATTTTTGCTTTGCTTTTCCCGAAGGACATGGCCTTGTTTCCGCCCATCTGCATCTGACGCATAAAGAAGATCCAGAGACCGATGAAGAGGATAAAGGGCCCCCAGGTCATAAGGAAGGTGATGTACCACGGAGGAACTTCCGGTGGTTTTGCAATGATACGAACGTTTTTATCCCGGAGAGACTTTACAAGGTCGGGGTAGTCGGCAGTATAGGTTTTGAACTTGGTACCGTCCTTTAGAATACCACTGATGTAGTTGTTCCGAATGGTCACTTCGGAAACCTCACCCTTTTCGGTTTTCAACATAAACTCCGAAAAAATGATCTCATCTTCGATGGGACGCGAAGTGGTATTAAAGAGATTAAAGAGCAAGATCATGAAAAGCCCTACAACAATCCATAGAGCCAGGTTTTTTGCACGAGGATTCATTTACCCCTCCAAAAAGTTTGCATACTTACTCCAAATAGTAACATATCACCCATTGGCTGACAATCGTGTTACGGCGCTTTAAATCAGCCTGAATCTCCCATACATAAGCACTTTTTTCTAGAAATCAAGTGAAAGTCCTGCACTATAAATTCACCTCTAATAATCATCTGAAATATTATCCAGGGTGGCAATGTAAGGAAGGTTCCGATACTTGTTTTTATAATCGAGCCCGTAGCCAACAACAAACTTATCCGGGATGACAAAACCGATGTAGTCGGCTGCAATTGCTACTTTTCGACGCTCCGGTTTATCCAGCAAGGTACAAAATCGAAGCGATTTCGGATGCTGAGCCAGAATCACTTCCTTCAGAAAAGTCAGGGTGTAACCCGAATCAACAATGTCTTCAACGACCAAAACATCGTAGTTTTTCAGATCCAGCGAAACATTGGAAGAAATTGAGATACTGCCGCCATCTTTTCTTCTTTTATCGGGATGCCTGGCAACTTTCAAAAAATCAACCTGGAGCGGCAGTGAAATGGCCGGACAGAGGTCGGCGAAAAAGGCAAATGCGCCTTTCAAGACACCGATCAATAAGAGATTTTTACCCTGATAGTCCTTGGTAATTTGTAGGCCGAGTGCCCTGACCCGTTTCCGCATCGCCTCTTGCGTAATAACGGGCTTTCCAAAAAGTCGATCTTTCATGTTTTAGGGTGCTGCATGACTTGTTTGAATCTCCACAGTCAATATGCGAGTCGTTTCTTTTGTAACACAAAAACGCTCGTCAACTCGAAGGCCAAGTACCCACAAAATATTTTCCGGGCAACAAAGCAGGGGGATGTGGTGCCGTTCCGACTTTGCAATTTTTTGATCCACAAAAAAATCCTGGAGCTTTTTGTGGTGCCCATCCATACCCAGTGGCACAAAGCGATCACCCGCTTGCCACGTTCTCAGCGTCAAAGGGAGCGAAATATTATCAAAATCAAAAGAAGCTATGCAAGTTGAAAGGGGACTTACGGGCCCACCTTTTTTTCCTCTCGAACGCAAGCATACTTTCAAGCGAATTCCCCAGTCAGGCAGATCAATCGTGCAATTTGAGTTGCCTGCATTGATTTCAAGCAGCACCTGCTGCTTGACTTTCGGCCATTCGGGTTTAACACGGGAAGACTCATCCGATTTTGTGATCTGGAGCCTCATGCCCCTGCGTTCGGCAAACAGGTTTTGAGGCAAACTGCGTTTCGTCTCATGCGCTTTGTGTCCCATCTGTTGACGGATTGCTTCGATTGTCTCAAAGTTTGGCCTTCCCAGATCCAGGTGTGCAAGTCCGAAGCGGAGCGCTCGCCGTTGAAGGGCAGGATGAAGGGCTGTTATTTTTTCAACCTTAAAAACAACCGAATGATCCTGTAATTCAATGTGCAAAGTAGGTAAAATTGCAGAGAGCGATTGTTCCATAAACTCATTTTCATCTCTGAGCAGCAAGGCTTCTCGACAGAGCGTCGCCTGGATTTTCGGGTTGTAGCTTTGCAAAATCGGCATCAAATGGTGCCGGATTCGATTCCGTTGATAAACCAGTTTTTTATTTGAAGGATCCTGGACAAAAGCAATGTCTTGATCAGCCATTTCGGCCAGAATCTCGCCTCGTGTACAGCCTAGAAGCGGTCGGATAATGTAATTGTCGCGCATCGCGGGAATACCGCTCAAACCGCTCATGCCGGAACCCCTTAAAATTCGCATGAGAAAGGTTTCCGCTTGATCATCGGCTTGATGCCCTGTGGCAATCCACTTCGCGCCAAACCCCTCAGCGACCTCTCTTAAAAAGTGATAACGCAAGCGACGCGCTTCCACCTGCACAGACTCTTTTTGGCGATATTGTGCCGCAGCAATGGTTTTACCTGTGAAAGGAAATTCCCATTGTTTGGAAAGCGCCTCAACAAAGCGGGCCTCCTCAAGTGCTTCAGCTCGAAGCCCGTGATTCAAATGGGCGACATGGAGTTGTAAGGCTTGCTCAGGAAAAAGAGATTTGAGTAGATGCAGCAGACAAACGGAGTCGGGCCCGCCCGACACGGCGACCAACACCTTATCTCCCGGAACGACGGAAAATGTTTCGAGTGCTTTTCGAACTTTTTCAAGCAGGGGGGACATTCAAGGACTTGCAAATGAAGAAGGGCTTAGCGAGCATTTTCCAGAATAGACTTTGCCTTCTCAATATCAAGACCAATCTGGATGAGCAGGTCGTCTGTATTTTCAAATTTTTTATCGTCGCGGATGAACTCGATAAAAACGATGCGAAGCCGCTTTTCATACAGATCGTCATCAAAATCGAAGAGGTGAATTTCAATTCGAGGCGGTTTATTTTCAAAGCTCGGTTTGCAACCGATGTAGGCAACACCCTCTTTTGTGCCGTAATTCTGGCCTTTCAAAAATTCAACACGAACAGCATAGATCCCGTCTTTTGGCGTGACTTCATTCGGAAAAGGCACATTTGCAGTCGGAGTATCGCTCTTTCGTCCCATGCCATCTCCAGGCACCACTTTTCCCTCAAGCACATAAGGACGTCCCAGCATCTTTCCAGCCAGGGCAACATTGCCTTCATGGTGAAGCAGCTCGCGAATTGTAGAAGAACTGACGGTTGTGTTCTCAACCAGCACAGGCTTTTGAGGGATTACCTCGAAGCCAAACTGCTTACCAAAGCGGATCAGATCCTCAATGCGACCGGCACGATCCTTCCCAAACCTGAAATTTTCTCCGACAATGACTTCGCGGCATCCAATTTTTTCATGGAGAAATTCTTTTGCAAAGGCTTCGGGGCTATGCTCAGCAAAGGCTTTATTAAAGGTTGCAACATAACTGACGTCAATGCCCGCGTTCTCAATCAGACGCATCTTGATTTGAAAGGGATTCATGAGCTTAAAACCAACATCGGAACGAACCACCTTGACCGGGTGGGGTTCAAAGGTCAGCACAACAGACGTGCCATCACTTTCATTCGCCCGTTTAATGGTTTGATCAAGAATGGCTTGATGACCTAAGTGCAGACCGTCAAAGTTTCCGATGGCGACAACCGGATAGTCATAAACCGGTTTGATATTGGCAGTACCGATGATCAACTTCATTCAGATTCCTTTCAAACGGATTTAAGTCTCAGTACGCAACATTCTAGCGACATCCAAGGCAAAATAACTTAAAATCATGTCGGCTCCAGCTCGCCTAATACAAAGATGGGATTCCAGAATGGTGCGATCTTCATCAATCCATCCTTGCAAAGCCGCCGCCTTGATCATCGCATATTCCCCGCTCACTTGATACGCCGCAATTGGAAGATCAATCTGATCTCTGATTTCCCGAATAATATCAAGATAAGGCATCGCCGGTTTCACCATGATCATGTCGGCCCCTTCGTCGATGTCGAGTGCCACTTCTCTCAGGGCCTCCAGACGATTTGCCGGATCCATTTGGTAGGATTTTCGATCACCGAATTGCGGTGTGGAATCGGCGGCATCCCGGAAGGGGGCATAAAAACAGGAGGCATATTTTGCAGCATAGGCCAAAATCGGCAGTTCTTCGTAGCCTGACTCATCCAGTGCCATGCGAATGATGCCGACCCGACCGTCCATCATGTCGGAGGGGGCGACAATGTCGGCACCGGCTTCTGCATGGCTCAAGGCCATTTTTGCAAGCAGATCGAGCGTTTCGTCATTTAATATTTTGCCGTTTTTAACAATGCCGCAATGACCGTGGTCGGTATATTCGTCAATGCAGACATCGGTGATCACAAGCAGTTCCGGTGTCTGGTCTTTAATGGCGCGAACCGCCTGCTGCACAATGCCGTCCGGGTCATAACCCTCTGAACCCAGCGGATCTTTTGCCTTAGGAATACCAAAAAGAATGACAGCGGGAATACCCAGGCGGTGCGCCTCGGCAGTTTCTTTAAGCAAAGCTGGAATTGTGAATCGATACTGTCCCGGCATCGAAGCAATTTCAGTTTTCCCCGATTGACCGTGCATGACAAACAGTGGATAGATGAGCTGATCTGTTGAAAGTCTTGTCTCTCGAACAAGTGCTCTTAGCGGTGCATTTTGCCTCAGTCGGCGCAAACGATGTATTGGAAAACTCACAAAAATCTCCGGGTCACATAGGGTTGGAAGTGTACTTCTTTTTCACATAATAATCTACAATGGCAGTCGTCATTGCAGCAAAAGTATAGTCATTCGGCATCACAGCAACTTTCAGCCCAAATCCCTCTGCGGTCTTGGCTGTAATTGGGCCGATGCAAGCAATTGCAGTGTTTTTAAAATAGCTGTCCATGTTGTCCCGACCGACCATCGCGATAAAATTTTTAAGTGTCGATGAGCTCGCGAAGGTCAGCATGTCAATCGGGCCCCGACTTAAAAGTGAAGCCATTTTTTCAGGTTCGCAATCAGGTTGAATGGCTTTATAAACCGGGGCGATATCAATGCTGCCGCCGAGTCGCCTGATTTCTTCCGGCAGCACTTCCCTGGCCTCCTCAGCCCTGGGCACTAAAAAATGCCTGCCAGAAAAGCCATCGACTGCCAGCGCTGCAAGCAAACCTTCTGCGGTGAAAGTTTGAGGCGTTAAATCGACATGTAATCCCCAATCTACGATCGCTTCTGCTGTGCGTGGCCCGATGGCACAAAGCCTAATGCCTTTCATGATGCGAAGGTCTTTGTCACGCGTCTTCAGGCGATTTCTAAAAGAGACGACGCCATTGACGGAAGTAAAAATAATGGTATCGTAGCTTTCGATTTGATCAATCGCTTCATCAATAGAGGCCCAATCTGAAGGGGGAACGATCTGAAGTGTCGGAAAAGCAATGGCCTCCGCACCGTGCTCTGCAAGCAAATCCAGAAAGGCTGTGGCCTGCGGCCTGGCCCGTGTCACAAGAATCCGTTTGCCAAACAGAGGACGGGACTCAAACCAGTTCGTCTGCTCCCGCAGCGAAACGACTTCTCCAAGCACCACCACAACCGGCGGTTTCATGCCTTCCTGCTTTGATTTTTCAATGATGTTGCCAAGTGTCCCGATGAGGGTTCTCTGATAGGGGTAACTCCCCCACTGAATCAGGGCAATAGGGGTATCGGCAGATTTACCCTTGTCGAGTAATTTGTTCACAACTTTCGCCAAATTGCCCATTGCCATCAAATAAACAAGGGTGTCGGCTCCAGCAGTCAATGGATCCTGATTGTCATGAAGGCCCAGTTTTTCCGGGTCTTCATGGCCTGTCATCACCGTAAAAGACGAAGCACGTTCACGATGCGTTAGGGGAATACCCGCGTAGGTAGGCACAGCAATGGCCGAGCTGATACCGGGAATCACTTCAAAAGGAATTGCAGCGGCGCTCAAAGCTTCCACTTCTTCCCCGCCCCGGCCAAAAATAAAAGGATCGCCTCCCTTTAGGCGAACCACGGTTTTTCCCTGTTTTGCAGCAGCAATCATCAGATCATTGATCTTATCCTGATGTTCAGAGCTACGCGAGCCACCCTTTTTTCCAACATAAATCAACTCGCTTTCAGATTTTGCAAAGTCGAGCAAGGCCGCATTTGCCAGATAGTCGTAGATCACCACCTCGGCACGCTCAAGCAACTCCTTCCCTCGCAAGGTCAGCAACTTCGGATCACCCGGCCCTGCACCCACGAGATAAACAGTACCGGTATTTTTTAAGTACGACATACAATAAGTCCTTCCAGGATCACAGACTGAATTCGAGCGACCCGAATGCGCTTGAAGAATATCTGCGCCTTTAACTCCGGTCAACAAGAAAAATGCCTCAAATAAAAATTCTTTGACAAAAAACAGAGCGCCGCAATAGGATCAGCTCATCGGGAATAATACAAACAAAACGGTACTGCCAAAGAGCGGACTCTACCATCTGATCCTCCATCTGGATCAGGCACTTTGTCTGAACATTGGCGCACTCGGACAACATGAATTCCCTGCTGGCACCTACATTTACACCGGCAGTGCCAAACGAGGACTCGCTCAGCGCGTGAAGCGGCACATCAGAAGAGAAAAAAACTGCCGCTGGCACATTGATTATTTGACATCACTTGTTGCAGTTAACAGCGTGCTGCTTGATACAAGCGGGAAATACAGTGAATGTGAGCGTTATCAAATGGTTGCCGAATTGACCGGCTCAGAAGTACCGGTGCGCCGCTTTGGTTCATCGGACTGTCGCTGTACCACACATTTGAGCTATTTCAAACAAAGACCTGAACTCAGTCCACTCAGGGCTGAGACCTGTAACATTTTCAATAATTGAATCATTGTCGGGACGTATCGCAGATGCTCCCCGACCAAAGATAAGGAAGGAACAACTGAGCCATGAAACAAGAAATGATCATGAAGCGCATTGCAGAAAGCATCGCGGTCAAACAAGCCTTACTCGGCCGGGCGGACTTAATTGCCAAAATAGAAGAAATTGCTGAGGCAGCCGCTTTAAGTTTGAGAAATGGCGGCAAGATTATCTTCGCCGGAAACGGAGGCAGTTTTTCAGATAGCATCCATCTGGCGGCAGAGTTTGTCGGGCGTTTCAAAATCGAAAGACAGCCCCTGGCCTCAATCGCTTTGGGCACAAACAGCTCCGCATTGACCGCCATTAGCAATGACTACGCGTTTAACGAGATTTTTTCACGTGAGCTGTGTGCACTGGGTAATGACAGAGATCTTTTTATTGGCATCTCAACCAGCGGCAATTCAAAAAACATCATACAAGCCATTGAGCAGGCCAAAGTACTCGGCATTAAACATTATTGTCTCACGGGAAAATCAGGGGGCTTACTTGCGACATTGAGTGATTGCCTTTGTGTGCCCTCAAC
>CAZRYI010000003.1:14194-25657 GCA_964604255.1 uncultured Nitrospirota bacterium | reverse complement strand
AAATCCTCCCGATTCATGACTTCTGCCAGCTATAACGCACGAAGCACACATTGGTTGACAAACAAAACAAATCGCATCAGCGTTTCTTTTTGAAGGTTTTGTTTCGGCAGTTTTTTCCCACTGCCCGGTAAAAAGATCGACTCTCCGGCCTGAACCTCTCTAAAAAACCAACAAAAACAAGGCAGTTTGTGCTGGCATCTTGCTTGCTATCAGAGCAGACAAGGTAAAAGTGCTGTCACTTGGAGGAAAAATGTAGATGAACCTATTGCCGGGAATGCCTGAAATAGACCTGTTCTTTGCGACTCGGCCCCAGGAACAAGTTCCAGGGTTTAATGAGGTTCGAAATTCAGGATCATTTGCCAGCACCTTAGAGGCGCTTGATCAAGGAGAGTCGGATCTCAGAGACAATGAAATTTCAGATGAAGCCCTGGAAGACACCATCAATACGAGTGGAACAGAAGGATCCGTAGAGAGCCGGGAAACATCTGATCGTGAAGAGCAAAGGATTGAAGCAAAGCCTTCCGATGAACCAGGCGATGACGCTGCTCTCCCGCTCTTTCAAGCCGTCGGGCCTATGTCGGAAGTACCAGAACCTCTGCTTTTAGTGAGTGATCAAAATACTGAGCTGGGGCAGGAAACACCGCCTGCTGCTCAGTTGCCAAAAACTGGATTGTCACTTGATCTTAGCTTGAAGGTTCAGGAAGGGGATGAAACTTTAACGGAGATTGCGATGACTGAAGAAGCTGCAGGCATTTCTCTTGACTCGCTTGATGAGGCTTTGAAAGCTGAAGTGCCCGGACTCAAAAATGTGGACGTGCCGAAAACAGCTTCGTCCAAGCTGGACGCGGGAAAATTAGGAAGCCTTGATGCAGAGGCAGTCACTTCTATCCAAAGTGAGCATGCAGACGATACAACAACAGGGAGTAACAGTGATCAAACGGGCGATGCCTTGCCCCTGAAGTCCCTGTCTGAAGCTGCCACTTACGATACGGTCGAGGAATCACTTTCAGGTGATCTGCAAGCAGCGGACTCGCAAGAAGGTTTTGATCAGGGAAAAGGGGCACAGCAAGACCGATCTACACTCGTTGATGACCTACTCAAAGTTTCATCGGTGGCGCAGTCCGGGAATCGGGATGCCAGCCTGTCTTCAGAGGCAAGCTCACGACCGGTGCTGGCTTTATCAGAAAAAGCCGCCATTCTTTCGCAGTTAACCGCCCAATTCAGAGGACTGCAAGCCGGTAAAGTCGAGCAGCTCCGCCTTCAACTTCATCCTGAATCCCTCGGCGCACTTCAAGTCGAGCTGAGTTTACAAAAGGGTAGCCTTGTCGCCCACATCCTGACTGCCGACCCGCGTGTGAAAGACTTGCTGGAGAGCAATCAAGCGCTCTTACGACAGTCTCTTGCAGAGCAGGGTTTTGATGTGGATGGTTTTTCAGTGGATGTCGGTGACACAGAAAGCAGTTTCAAAGGTCAGGAAAGGGCACAGGTTTTCCGAGAGGGAAGGTGGCTGGAGATGGAAAGTGAAGACCCTGTTTCAGGCATCTTAAATCCCGAATTACTAATGCAAACACAGGGGCGCATCAATGTCTATGTGTAGGGCTGAAAAGTCTATGTGTAGGGGTAAAAAATATTTTGCCCCTACGGAAATGATGTAAGGAGAAAAAAATGGAGATGGACGTAGCAGACAGAAACCTGATCGGAAAAGATGTTTTTTTGAGACTATTGACAACACAGTTGCAATATCAAGATCCGCTTGCACCCGTCGGCAGTACGGAATTTGTGGCACAGCTTGCGCAGTTCACGCAGCTTGAGCAGACCGCAAATACCAATGAAACCCTTAACAGCCTGGTGAAATCGAATGCGTCTTTGAATAACTATGGCGCTGCCGGTTTAATCGGCAAAGAAGTTCAGGTGGATGGCGGTCAGCTTGCGCTTTCAGAAGGGGAGTCGGCTGAGCTCAACTACAGCCTGGCAGAAGATGCCAGTCGCGTGATTGTCCAGATCGTCGGGCCTTCCGGGACGGTGCTGAGAACCATTGAATCCGGTGTTCAGAGCGCAGGGACACAGCAGTTTTCCTGGGACGGGCGGGATGCCGATGGCAATTCACTCCCGGCAGGAGCCTACCGTTTTAATGTTTCAGCCACAGATCTGTCAGGGGAACCCATCAGGACAGAGACTTTCAGCACAGGACTGGTAACAGGAGTGGTTTACGAAAACAATGCCCCCTACCTGCTTGTTGGCGGCAACAAAGTCCCCGCATCAGCAGTGCGGGCAATCAATGATTAAAACATCGGTTCACGGTTAACAGCTTTTAAACAGGAGGATGAATTATGGCAATTTTAACATCACTTTTTTCAGGGATCAGTGGGCTCAATGCTTTTGGTCAGGGGCTTTCAGTCGTTGGTAATAATATTGCGAACTTAAATACCGTAGGTTTTAAAGACAGCTCCGTGTCCTTTGCTGACATCATTTCTGAAAGTGTCGGAACGGCAAAGGGCGGGCAGGTGGGTCGAGGTGTTTTTGTCGATAGTATTCGCACGGAGTTTTCTCAAGGATCTTTTGAAACCAGCGGCAATGTGCTCGACCTCGCTTTGGAAGGAGAGGGCTTTTTTGTCGTGCAGAATACGACCGGTGCTGACTTTTACACCCGCGCTGGCACCTTCAATCTTGATCAAAATGGTTTTGTCGAAAACCCTTCCGGCTTACGCCTACAGGGAGATCTATTTAATGCGGCCGGTGTGGCAACCGGACAGGTTGGCGATATCAATCTGGCCTCAACAAACATCCCCGCCGTGCCAACGGCGACGGTCGATTTTGTGGCAAACCTTGATTCGCGCGCGGTGACTCCGGCTGCTTTTGACGTGACAAGTCCGTCAACAACTTCTAATTTCTCCACCAGCATCACCCTCTTTGATTCCCTGGGGGCCAGTCGTCAGGTTTCCGTATATTTTAGAAAAACGGCGACGGCGGGCAGTTGGGAATATTTTGCCGTGGTGGATGCGGTGGATGCTGCACCCATTGCTCCGGCGACAGCGGGTGTTGACACGATTATGGCGAACGGTACGCTGACTTTCGGGACCGACGGGACTTTACAAGCGGAGAGTACTATTAACTATCCCCTGGGCGGTTTCGACTTTGCTGGCGGATCTACTCAGAATCAAACCATTGCCTTTGATTTCGGAACAAACGTCACTGGAGAAAGTGGCTCCGGTTTGGATGGCGTGACACAATTTGGATCGTCATCGGCAGTCTTGAATCAAACCCAGAACGGATCGCCCTCTGGAGACCTTCAAAATGTTTCCATTGATCAGGACGGCGTCATCACAGGTATTTTTACAAATGGCAGGAGTCGAACGATGGCTCAAATTCAGCTTGCGCGTTTTAACAATGAGCAGGGTTTGGAAAAATTGGGCAGCAATATGTTTACGCTGACTGCTGCTTCAGGCCAGCCCATTTCCGGCACAGCCAATACCTCGGGGCGAGGCCGGGTTCTCGCAAATTCGCTTGAATTATCCAACGTCGATCTTGCCGAGCAGTTTGTGAAAATGATCGAATATCAACGGGGTTTCCAGGCCAATTCCAGGGTGATCACCACCACGGATGACATTCTGCAGGAATTGGTTAATCTCATCAGATAATTTTACCGGGTCATTGTAGGGGCGTATTGTAATACGCCCCTACAAAACATGCGATCTGTACCATCCTTCCTTGTTTTCCCCTCTTTTCTTCTCGTCAATATCATGACGTAAGCCGCTTTGGCTTGACGTTCTTTTTCCATCAAACCGCGTAAAACAGCCTAAAACAGCGGCATGGAGATTGCTTTTGCCTCTATTTGATGCAGGGCCGCCTTTGCGCCCGAGTGCTCCGTGAGCAAAAAAAAGGAGAAGCAAGATGGCTGATGAAGAACAGGAGTCCGGGAAAAAAGGGTCTCCAATCAAAACAATTGCGATCGGCTTGGTCGTGGGTTTATTGGTCGGGGGAGGCGCGATTTTCTTTGTAAAAGGAGGAGACGCCAATAAGCCAGCCAGCTCAGCAGCGGCGGAAAAAGCGCCAGAGCCACCACCAGAGGCAGAGGTGACAACAACGGTGATCTACGAGTTAGACCCCTTCATTGTGAACCTCGCCGACACACCCGACCTGCGATATCTGAAATTAACCATTAAACTCGACCTGCTGAGACCGCGCTATGTTGAGGATGTGGCAAAACGTGTACCGCAAATTCGAGATGCCCTGCTCATTCTCTTGAGCAGCAAGGACTCTAACAGCATCCGAACCATTGAAGGCAAGATGGAATTGCGTGATGAAATCCTGCAACGCATTAACGGGGTTTTTGAAGAAAGCAAAGTCAGAACGGCCTATTTCACCGATTTTGTGACGCAGTAATCCACAGGTTTACGACCGAGCCTCGTTTCAAAGCGACGCGCTCGACAAGGCAGAAAATGAAGGAAAAGAATGGCTGAAAAGATCCTTTCACAAGATGAAGTCGAAGCCCTACTCGCAGGTGTTGGCGGCGGGGATGTCGATACTGAGCAGGATGCAGGCTCGGAGGAAGGGGCGCATAATTATGACCTGACCAACCAAGAACGCATTATTCGCGGGCGGATGCCCAGTCTCGAAATCATCAATGAACGCTTCTCTCGATTTTTTCAGGTTTCGATCTCTTCTTTTTTGAAAAGAGAAGTCGACATGGTGCCTGTCTCCGTCGAGGTGCCGAAGTTCGGGGAATTTATGCGAAAAATGCCCCTGCCGAGCAGTATCAACATCCTCAAAATGGAACCGCTTCGTGGTTATGTGCTGCTCGTGATCGGCGCAAAATTCATCTATCGCCTTGTGGATCTTTATTTCGGAGGCAGCGGTCAAACCTATGTGAAAATTGAGGGAAGAGATTTTACGACCATTGAGCAGCGCATTATTAAAAAAATTATCGACCAGATTATGAAAGACCTTCAAAGATCCTGGAAATCAATTTATGAGGTCGAAATTTCGCATGTGCGATCTGAAATCAATCCGCAATTCGCTGCCGTCGTGGCACCAACAGAAGTGATTGTTTCAACTACTTTTAAGGTTGAGATTGACGGCGAAGGCGGCGACATTTTTATCGGCCTGCCCTACCCAACCATCGAACCCATTCGAGAAAAACTCTATGGCAGTTTTCAAAGTGATCAGTTGGATGAAAACAGCAAATGGGCCGAGCGCTTTGCGGAGCAATTGAGCGAGTGTTGCATGACGGTTACCGCAGAGGTCGGCACAGCGGACTTGACCATTGGAGAAGTCAGCGATCTTTCAGTGGGAGATATCATCATTTTAAACAAAAGTGCAGATGAGGCCTTGGATCTCAAGGTCGAAGGGCGGCCAATTTTTCATGGGCATGCCGGTTTGAGTATGGGCAATGTTGCCATTCAGGTGACGTCGATTGCAAAGGGACGGAAGGAGGAAGATCGTGGCTGATCAAACACAGGAAGATGTCGCACCTTCAGCAGAAGAAGATGCGGCGGCGATGACGGAAGCGGCACCGCTTTCTCAGCTTGAGCCGGAAGAACCCGAAGCTCCACTGGGAAAACTCGATTTTATTCTGGATGTTCCTCTGCAAATTACAGTGAATCTCGGCTCGGCCAAAATGCTGATTAAAGAATTGTTGCAGTTGGGGCAAGGCTCTGTCGTGGAACTCGAAAAAATGGCAGGGGAGCCGATGGATGTGCTGATTGGTGATCGTTTGATTGCACGGGGTGAAGTGGTGGTGGTGAACGAAAAGTTCGGCATTCGACTGACCGATATCGTGAGTGCGGTCGAACGGGTAGATCATTTGGGTGCTTAAGGAAGTTGGAGCTTGTGATGTTTGATCCCCTATCTAGTCTGGTTAAAATGCTCTCTTCGCTCTTGATCGTTCTGGGGCTGATCCTGCTGCTTGCCTACCTGGTGCGACGCTTCCTTGGTTCTCGTCCCGGCCGCTGGCGCTCAGAGCCGATGATCCGGCAATTATCCACCACCTACCTGGGTTCCAAACGACAGATTTCCGTCATAGCGGTTGGGCAGGAATACCTCGTGGTCGGAGTGACACCGCATCAGATTTCCCTGATTACACGATTAGAACATTCCCCGCTTCCTCCTGAAACAGTCGCAGAAACGGAGGAGGTCATTTTGTCATGAGACCAGTCCACCTTCAAAAAAAGCCCGGCACCCGATTTCCTCTTTTTCGGTTTTTTCATTTCATTGCCGTGATGCCATTGATGCTGTTCGCCCTTGCACCGGATGTTGCTTTGGCACAAGAGGCGACTGCTGCTCCTTCGTTCTCCTTTAATTTAGGGGCGGGTTCACCGGAAAAATTCTCAACTGGTATTCAAATTCTCATGCTCTTGACGGTGCTTTCCCTTGCTCCGGCCATCTTCATCATGATGACGGCTTTTACGCGCATCGTTGTCGTGCTCTCTTTCATGCGGCAGGCCTTTGGCACCCAACAGGCTCCGCCCAACCAAATCCTGATCGGACTGGCCCTTTTTCTTACCTTTCTGGTGATGGCGCCGGTTTGGCAACGGGTAAATACAGAAGCCTTGCAACCCTACATGAATGAAGAAATCAGCCAGAAGGATGCCCTGGAGCGGGCCGTTGAGCCTTTCAGGAAATTCATGTTGAAGCAGGTACGGGAAAAAGATCTGGCTCTTTTTGTGAGCATTGCCAAGCTGCCTCAGCCGAGCGGCCCGGAGGACATCCCCACCTACGCCATCATTCCCGCTTTCATGATCAGCGAATTACGCATTGCCTTTCAAATTGGTTTTCTCGTCTACCTGCCTTTTATTGTGATTGATATTGTTGTTGCGAGTATTTTGATGTCGATGGGCATGATGATGTTGCCGCCCGTCATGATTTCCATCCCCTTCAAATTGATTTTATTTGTCCTGGCTGATGGCTGGTATCTGATCGTCGGTTCCCTGGTGAAAGGCTTTTCATGACGCCGGAATTTGTGACCGAAATCATTCAACGCACCATCGAGGTTGCAATTCTGTTAGCCGCCCCCGTGCTGCTGGCGAGCCTTGCGATTGGACTGGTTGTCTCCCTTTTTCAAGCTGTGACACAAATCAATGAAGCCACATTGACTTTTTTGCCCAAAATTCTGGCGGCGGGTTTAGCACTTGCTTTTTTTCTGCCCTGGATGCTGTCCATTCTGACCGGCTTCGCAAGTAAAATTTTAATCAATTTACCGGAATATGTCGGGTAAAACTTATGGAAATCATTGATTCAATCTTAAAAAACCAAGGGGCTTTTCTTTTTATTCTGGTGCGTGTTGCAGCCTTTCTCTTTGCTTTTCCCTTAATTGGCGGGCCGGGTGTGGCCAATAACGTGAAGGTGATGATTATCTTGTCTTTGGCTTTTGTCCTGTTTCAAACGGTGCCGATTCAGGCGCAAGCGCCTTTGACCCTCATCACACTCACAGTGGCTTTGCTGGGAGAAGTGCTTATTGGCTTGGCGATCAGTTTGGGTGTGCGAATGCTTTTCGCAGCAGTGGAAATCGGCGCAACGATTATCGGGATTCAGATGGGCTTCGGAGCTGCCACGCTTTTTGACCCGGTTTCAAACCAGCAGGTTTCCCTTATCGCCCGCATGGAAGGTTTGATTGCCTTGCTGATTTTTCTGGCACTCAACGGGCATTTTATCCTAATTCGCGCGTTGGTTCAGAGTTTTACCCTCGTGCCCACCTTCGGGTTTTACCCTTCGGCATCCTTTGTTCATTTTTTAATGCAGCTTGCAGGCAAGATGTTTTTGCTGGGTGTCAAAATCAGCATCCCGGTCATTGTCGCCCTCCTGATGGCCAACGTCGTCATCGGTATTTTCGGTCGAGTAATTCCGCAGTTGAATGTATTGCTCTTCAGTTTTCCCATCACGATCATGCTGGGTTTGCTCGTTTTAGGCATTTCTCTGCCTTATTTTGTGGCTTTGTTAAGACAGGAAATCACGGGTTTAGGAACGGTATTTAATCAATTACTCATGGGGATGCGAAGCTAGTTCATGGCAGCAGACGATCAGGAAAAAACTGAACAGGCATCGCCTAAAAAAAAGGCGGATGCCAGAAAAAAAGGACAGGTTCCTACCAGTCGCGATGTCTCTTCGGCCCTGCTCATTTTGGTGGTGGTGCTAATTTTTAAAAGCTTCGGTGAATCCTTTTTTATGCAGATCAAAGCGGTGATGGTTCAAACTTTTTCATCACTCACAATGCCACCCATGACGGCCCATGCTTTTACCGATTTGATGCATCACGGCATGATCAGTGTGCTTTTTATTGTCGGGCCGATTGTTGCTCTACTCACCCTGGTGGGTGGTCTCTCCGTTGTGCTTCAGCACGGCGTGCTTTGGACAACGGATCCGATTATGCCCCAGTTTTCCAGAATTGATCCGATTGCCGGATTTAAACGCATCTTTTCTGTCACCGCCATCGCCAATCTCACGAAGACGGTTCTGAAATTTCTGGTCATTGGTTTTGTCTCTTACAAAGTCTTCAGTGAAGAACTACCCGCCGTCATCACCATGACGCAATTGACGATGCCACAAATTGTGGACACCACCGGCGCTGTGCTGAGTCGTCTCGTGCTGAAGCTGGGTTTTGTGGTCGCAATCATCGGTGCAGCCGATTTCGGTTTTCAGCAATGGGAAAACAGCCGAAAACTGAAAATGAGCAAGCAGGAAGTCAAAGATGAAACAAAGCAGGCCGAGGGCACACCGCTTGTCAAATCGCGTATCCGAAGTCTGCAACGTGAAATGGCAAAGAAAAGAATGATGGAAGATGTGCCGAAGGCCGATGTCATCGTCACGAACCCGACACATTTGGCTGTCGCCCTGCGTTACCAAGCCAGTGATATGTCTGCACCGAGGGTGCTTGCAAAAGGGGCAGGGTATGTTGCCGAAAAAATCAAAATAATCGCCGCCGAACATGGTGTTCCCGTCATTGAAAATAAACCGGTCGCCCGCAGTCTGTTCAAAACAGTCGCCATCGGCCAGGAAATCCCCTCCGGCATTTACAGAGCCGTCGCCGAAATTCTAGCCTATGTTTACAAATTAAGAGGAGAGGGAACGAATGCACAAAATTAAGGGTGCGACGGTATATCCACAATGCAAACGTAGGGGCGACCCTTGTGGTCGCCCTATGCCGGAATGAAACAACAGACGAATCAATTGGCCGGTCAAAACCGGGCGACCACAAGGGTCGCCCCTACAAAGAAGAACAGGACGGGTTAAGAAATGGCACAGGTACTTGCACAATCTGAAACAATGAAGGCTTCTGGACGGAATGGCGATGCCCTAATGGGTATCGGTGTGGTCGGGACTCTGCTTTTGATGATTCTCCCGGTGCCGACTTTCCTGTTGGATCTCCTGCTTGCCTTCAGTATCAGCGCCGCACTGGTCATTCTTTTTGTGGCGATGCACACCGTTCGCCCGGTTGATTTTTCGGCCTTTCCTTCCATTCTGCTCATCATTACGCTCTTTCGTCTTTCACTCAATATCGCCACAACCCGCGCCATTCTCTTAAACGGCAACAAAGGCATTTCTGCCGCGGGAGAAGTCATTAAAACCTTTGGCAATCTCGTGATTGGCGGGAACTATGCTGTTGGTCTGGTTGTTTTTGTCATTCTGGTGGTCATCAACTTTGTGGTGATTACCAAGGGCGCAGGGCGTATTGCAGAGGTCGCCGCCCGTTTTATGTTGGACGCGATGCCCGGAAAACAAATGAGCATTGACGCCGACCTGAATGCCGGCATGATTGATGAAAAAGAAGCGCGGATCAGACGGGATGCCATTACCAAAGAGGCCGATTTTTACGGGGCGATGGACGGGGCCAGCAAGTTTGTCCGGGGAGATGCCATTGCAGCCATCCTGATTATTCTGGTCAACATCATCGGCGGTCTATTTATCGGTGTACTTCAGCAGGGGATGGATGTCGCCAGCGCTGCCCAGAATTACACACTCTTGAGTATCGGTGACGGGCTTGTCGGCCAAATTCCCGGCCTGATTATTTCGACCGCCGCCGGTATCGTTGTCTCCCGTGCCGCTTCCGATGCAAACCTGGGCAGCGATGTTTCAAGGCAGCTTGCCATCCACCCTCGTGCCTTGATGGGTGCAGCCGGGGTTGTTTTTCTTTTCGCCCTCATTCCAGGTATGCCGCATCTTGCTTTTGCGATCCTGGCGGGCGGCATTGGATTTATTGGTTATACGGCGGCATTGGAAAAAGAAAAGAAAACAGCGGAAGCCATCGCACCAGAACCTGTTGTGGCAGAAAAAGTACAAACGGATGATGACTGGCTCACGCCGCTTGATCTGATGGAATTGAATGTGGGTTACGGTCTGATTCCGCTCGTGGATGAAGCACAGGGTGGTGAGCTATTGAAGCGGATCTCCGCCATCCGAAAACAGCTTGCGCTGGAACTGGGTTTTGTGGTGCCGCCGATTCATATTCGGGACAACCTGCAAATCAAAGCCAACGAATATCTCATCGTTGTCAAAGGGGTTGAAATCAGTCGCGGAGAAGTTTTACCGCGACACCACCTTGCAATGAATCCAACGGGCAATGAAAAACAGGGTATTGAAGGGATTCCGACCAAGGAGCCTTGTTTTGGGCTGAACGCGCTTTGGATTACCGAAGCAGAAAAAGATCGGGCGCAGATTGAAGGCTTCACCGTGGTGGATGTGCCTTCCGTCATTGCGACTCACTTGACCGAAACCATTCGAAACCATGCACACGAATTGCTCGGACGTCAGGAAGTCCAGCAAATTATCGACCGTTTTTCAAAGGAGAGTCCCAAGGTCGTTGAAGAACTGATTCCAAATATCATGACCCTGGGCGGCGTGGTCAAAGTATTGGGCAACCTATTGAGGGAACGTGTGCCGATTCGCGACATCCGCACCATTCTGGAAACCCTGGCGGATTCAGCCACGATGACCAAAGAGACCGATCATCTCACGGGATATTGCCGTGAGGCCCTGGCCCGAACCATTACAAAACAGTACCAGAATGCCAATGGCGAACTCATGGTGATCAGCATTGATCCTCGTCTCGACCAAATGATTGCCGAAGCTCTTCATCCTGAAGCACCAGGCGGTGCCACTCTACCCCTGGATCCAGTGATTTCACAAAAAATCATCATGCAAATCCGTCGGGCCTCTGAGCAGCTTGCAGGCAAGGGACATCATCCAGTGGTGCTTTGCTCGCCGATGATTCGTTTCCACCTTCGCCGCATGGCAGAGCGTTTTATTCCGAATCTGGTTGTCCTTTCATCCAATGAAATTTCAAACCAGGTCAAATTACAATCCATCGAAACAGTGAGACTTGAACATGCAAATTAGAAAATTCAAGGGCGAAAAAATGTCAGAAATACTGAGGATGATTCAAGGTGAATTGGGCGATGAAGCCGTCATTCTGAGCACCCAGGAAAAGCTACGGCGACATAAAGGTCGTTTAATGGGAAAAATCATTGAAGT
>CAZRYI010000003.1:12177-14094 GCA_964604255.1 uncultured Nitrospirota bacterium | reverse complement strand
CCAAAACTGCATGAAACCTGGCTCGAAATGAAGGTGATGTTGAAGTCTCTGACTGACGCGCGGCAGGAAGATCCACTGTTTTCCAGCAATGAAACCTTCGTCAATATTTTTCAGAGCCTGATCGCCAGCGGCATTGACCCGGAAACAGCCAAACATCTCTGCAAAGGGGTCAAAACCCATTTGTCCCCGGAGGAATTGTGGGAGCCAGCGCGTGTACAGGATTCACTCCGGGAAATTGTTGAAGGTCTGGTGCATGTCACCGGTGGGATTGATGCTGAAACTGTGCCGGGGTTTCTAGGGGGTCTGCGTCCGAATGCGGTTTTGGGGAATCTGCCGACCGTCATCGCCCTGGTCGGCCCGACGGGTGTGGGAAAAACAACGACCATTGCCAAGCTCGGTGCTGCTTTCATCAAAGACAATAAAAAGGTCACATTGCTTGCCTTGAATGACGAAGCAGAAGCAGATGGCGGACGCTTGATGCGTTATGCCGATCATCTCGGACTTCCGGCTTTCAAGCTGGGATCGTATGAAGGACTGGCTGCCTTGATCGCCCGAAAACAAGCTGACGAAATTGTTCTGGTGGACACGGCGGGACGTAGTCATCTTAATCAGGCGGAAGTGGCTGATTTGAAAGGCTTGAGCACTGCTTTCAGCGGCATTCAGACCCACTTGGTGCTATCCGCAAATACCAGAGGCAGCGATATGAATGACATGATCGACCGTTTTTCAGTGATTCCCATCGACTCCCTGCTCTTTACCAAGATCGACGAAACCGAACGCTACGGGGCACTTTTTTCCGCAATGGGCCGCAAGCGAAAACCGGTTTCCTATCTCACAACCGGCAGGAGGGTGCCGGAATATATTGAAGTAGCAACAGCAAAACGCATGACGGAATTGGTTTTAAAATAATGGGTGAGCCCCCCCTTAATCCCCCCCGTTAAAACAGGGGGGAAAGTTTTAATCCCCTCCCCTGCGAAGCGGGGGAGGGTGAGGGTGGGGGCCGCATTAAACATAACGTAAGCGAGGTTGAGTGATGGCGCAGATGCAGGGCTTGGATGAGGGAATTGCTGAAGAGGCGGTGGATGCCGTTGGTATGCCAAAAGTCATTGCCGTGACGAGTGGCAAAGGCGGGGTCGGCAAAACGAATGTTGTCGCTAATCTGGCGGTTTCCCTGGCGAACCTGGGGAAAAAGGTGGTGATTTTGGATGCGGATTTGGGGCTTGGCAACCTGGATGTCTTATTGGGTGTGATTCCAAAATACACCCTTGAACACGTTTTTCTCGGGGAAAAAACTTTGAGTGAAATCATGATTCAGGGGCCGCGCGGCATACAAATCCTCCCGACAAGTTCCGGCACGGAAGACATGACCCAGCTTTCTGCCGAACACAAGCTGATCCTGCTCTCAGCGCTGGATCAGCTTGAAAAACAGGTGGACGTTTTTTTGATCGATACCGCTGCCGGGATCTCATCAAACGTGCTTTATTTTAATACCGTGGCTCAGGAAATTGTCGTGGTGGTGACACCGGAGCCGACCTCTCTGACCGACGCCTACGCCATCATGAAAGTGCTCTCGCAGCGGCATGGCGAAAAGCGATTCAAGCTTCTCGTTAACATGGCGAGAAGTACACGTGAATCGCAGAATGTGTTTCGAAAACTCACGCTTGTTTCCAATCAATTTTTGGATATTGCCATCGACTATATCGGTTATGTCCCTCAGGACGACTATCTGCGTATGGCGGTTTTTGAGCAGAAAGCGGTTGTCGAACTTTATCCCAGAGCGAAGTCGAGTCAAGTTTTTGCAGAACTTGCCGACAAGATACTCAGTTGGCCGCTCGATTCTGTTCCCAAAGGCAATGTCCAGTTTTTATGGAAACGCATGTTGGAAGGCAGTTCGTAGGGGCGTAATGCATTACGCCC
>CAZRYI010000003.1:0-12077 GCA_964604255.1 uncultured Nitrospirota bacterium | reverse complement strand
GCCCCCACAGATCAATCGCAAAACGGTACGGCACAATGGCAAAATCGGCAATGTATGACGCGACAACAACCGATGAGATCCTAAAACAATTTGCTCCGATGATTCGACTGATCGCGCAACGTTTGTCGTTTCGACTCCCGCCTTCTCTTGATATTGACGACCTCACCCATGCTGGCGTAATTGGCTTTCTGGATGCACTGGATCGCTACGATCCTTCGCGCAAGGCTCGCTTTAAAACCTATGCCGAGTTCCGCATTCGCGGAGCCATGTTGGATGAAATTCGCTCCCTTGATTGGGTGCCGCGATCCGTCCACGACAAAAGCACCCGTCTGCGAAAAGAGTGTGAGGCTTTCATAAAAAAACATCAGCGCCCCCCGAGTGAAAAAGAACTGACTCAGGCCCTTGAAATGACCCCGGATGAATTTGACATTTTTCTCTTGAAAGCCAGCGGCATCACGCTCTTGAGCTTGGAAGATCTCGGCATCAAAGAAGGTGCAGAGGGGGACTATGTTGCCACGATGGCCGATCCAAAAAGCCAGGACCCTTTGAAAGCGCTCATGTCACACAGCAATCGAAATAGCCTGATTGCCGCAATTACAAAACTGCCTAAAAAAGAGCGCCTTGTTGTGTCGCTTTATTACCATGAAGAACTCACGATGAAAGAAATCGGCGCTGTCATGTCTCTCACCGAATCTCGTATTTGCCAGCTTCATGCCAAGGCGATTTTAAAATTAAAGGGAGTATTAGGGTGATAGGGGCTTTTCTTAAGGAGCATGTTTTTTTATTGGTAAGAAATATAGTAAATAATCTATTGATTATACCGAAATAAGCAGACCTCAGGTAAGTTTAAAGAATGCGTTTCAGGAAAATATTTTTGCACAAAAATTGAGTACAGAACATTTTATTTTTCAAAAGTGAAAATGGACATGGCGATAAAGATGCGGAATATTCCGAACTGCAATTCGATATTGCTCAAGCTCGAAATGAAGGTAGTGCAATGAATACCGAAAATCATCGGCGCGATTTTTTGCAAGGCTATCTGCTCAGTGCCGTCGGAGGGGGGGGCTTTTTTATCCTGGAGGGGCCTTGGTGGCATCTTTCTATCTTAGGTCTTGTTGTTTTTAGCTGGGCCTTTTTGTTGAAACGCGGCCAGAGCCCAAGTTTGGGTTCCGAGATCGATGCACTTGCGCAGACCAATGGGTATCAAGATGCCTCCTTGTTAGAAAATGTTGAAGACCAGGAAACAGAACACTCTGTAGCAGCCGAAGCACTCAACGGTTTTGGCGATAGACAGATCCCGGAGGAGTCGCTTTCTGAAGAGGAAGTCTCTGAGGAAGCTGCATCCGTAGAATGTCTTCCTGTCGGTTTGACGGCGCATTTTAGTGCCGAATATGAAGGTATTCGAGGTGAATTGACACAAATTCAAGGACTCCTACATGACGCCATTGGAAAACTTACTGACGATTTTAAATTTCTTGAATCCGATTCACGTCAACAACTGAAGTTAATTGAAGAGCTCATGATCGAATCTGATGATTCCGGTGATCCTGATGACCCAGCGCAATCTGATGAAAATAAAGACGACTCAGGTGAATCCGTCGGATCGGTTAATTTTGAAGAATTTATCTGCAAGACAGAAAAACTACTAGAGCAGTTTGTAGACAACATTCTGCATACCAGTAAAAACAGTATGCATCTGGTCGAAAAACTGGAGCAGGTTTCGATAGCACTTTCCGGCATTCTTGTTGATGTTGAAGGGGTGGACTCCATCGCAGAGCAAACCAAGATTCTTTCAATCAATGCAACCATAGAAGCGGCAAGGGCGGGTAATTCCGGTCGCGGTTTTGCCGTTGTCGCGGGGGAGATTCGCAAACTGGCAGAATTCTCAAAAGACTTCGGTTCACGCATTACAAACCATGTGAACGAAATCAAATCAGCATTGGACAAAGCGGAAGAATCAACCAACGAACTCGCATCAAAAGATATGAGCTTCGCCCTGCGTGCCAAGATTGATATGAATGACATGGTGGCTCGAATCAATGGTCTGAACAATAAAATGTTTGTCAGTATGGACACCATCTCCCGCATTAATAACGACATCTATGCTCATGTGGGCAACGCAGTGACCGTACTCCAGTTTGAAGATCTCACAAGACAGTTGATTGGCAAGGTCATAACGCGGGTGGACCAAATGGAAAAGATTCTTTCGGGTTTTGAAGCTGGGGAATCAGGTGAGGCCCTGCCCGATTTAGAGGCAGTCCGGGTGCCCTGTGTTGTTCAGGAAGATATGGATTCAGGCAGTGTTGAGTTGTTTTGATGAATGTAGTTGGCGGTTCTCAGTTCACGGGTTTTCTGTTTTTAAGGTGAATTGATTTTTTAGGAGGAGCTTATGGCAAAGACGGTATTAGCGGTTGATGACTCCAGGTCGATGAGGCAAATGGTTTCATTCACCTTAAAAGGGGCCGGTTATGACGTGATTGAGGCCGTAGATGGTGAGGACGGACTGGCTAAATCGAAGGGGAGCACCGTTCATCTTGTGTTAACCGACCAGAATATGCCGAACATGGATGGTCTGTCTCTGATCAAGGCCCTACGCGGTTTACCCCAATATAAAACGACACCCATCCTGATGCTTACCACCGAATCAAGTGATGAGATGAAGGTACAGGGAAAGGCCGTTGGTGCAACGGGTTGGTTGGTGAAACCTTTTGACCCCGCGAAACTTTTGATGGTGGTGAGAAAGGTGATCGGGTGAAGATCCCCATCCCCGACCCTTCCCCCGCTTTGTAGGGGAAGAGAGCAAGTACGAGTTGAAGGTAGAGCACGAGTCAAGTCCCCTCCCCTGCGAAGCGGGGGAGGGTTAGGGTGGGGGCAATCCCCGTTCTGGAACTGAGGAGTGAATGATGAGCTTTGATAAAAGCCAGTTTTTTCAGGTGTTTTATGAAGAGACAGCTGAACATCTTGCGACGATGGAGGAGTTACTGCTTGCACTAGATGTCGGCGAACCTGATCAGGAAGACCTGAATGCCATCTTTCGTGCCGTGCATTCAATCAAAGGCGGTGCGGGGACTTTTGGTTTTAAAGAAATGACCGATGTCGCGCATGTTTTTGAGTCGGTGCTGGATCGGGTGCGTAAATCAACGCTTGAAACAACCACTGAAATGATCGACCTCTTTTTGGAGACGGGAGACATACTCAATACCATTCTGGCTTGTTATCAGGGAGGCGATAAAGTCAGTGCGGAGATCGGTGCCGAGGTCTGCAAACAACTGAATGTTTACCTGAAGCCTGAAGCGGATCATAAGCCACCGGAAACGCCTGATCAAACACCAGCAGAAGCCACTGACGAAGATCTCGGTTTTGGATTTTTTGACGATGTGCCCGAACCGGAAACTCAGCAGGCTGATCCAGCCCAAGCTGAACTAAAAACTGATGACTCTCAAGTTGAAAAAGAAGAAGACGAACAAGCTCAAATAGAGAAAAAACAGGGCTACGGTTTTTTTGATCCGCTGAGGAGCAAGGATAAACGAGGACGACGTGAAATGGATCGCCTGGATCTTTCATCCGGGCCGATTGAGGTACAGGCCGGTCGTCGTGATTCTGACAAGGTCGTCATTTCTAAAAAAGCCTCGCGAGTGGAACCGGCCTCGTCTCTACGGATTGATATTAAAAAAGTGGATCAGCTTTTTAATCAGGTGGGTGAAATTGTCATTACCCAGGCGATGTTGGCGCAAATGGCCTCAAAGCTTGATCCCGTGCTCTATGAAAATATTCACAGTGGTTTGGCCGAATTAGAACGGAATACGCGTGATTTACAGGAAAGTGTGATGGCCATTCGCATGGTGCCCTGCCGAAATGTCTTTAGCCGTTTTCCTCGCTTGATTCGGGACATGCAGAAAAAATTTGGCAAAGATGTCGAGCTGATTCTCATCGGTGAGGAAACAGAGGTGGACAAAGGTTTTGTTGAAAAACTGGTCGATCCGCTCACCCATCTTGTTCGCAACAGCTTTGATCATGGCATTGAATCGGCAGAAGACCGGAAAAAAACGGGCAAGTTGCCCAAAGGCACGATCACCCTGCGCGCATCCCATCAGGGTGGGAATGTGGTGATTGAAGTCAGTGATGACGGCAAGGGTTTAAACCGAGACAAAATTTTGAACAAAGCACAGGAAAAGGGCATCTCCGCCAGTGAAACCATGAGCGATCAGGAAGTCTGGCAATTGATTTTTGCACCGGGTCTTTCCACGACGGAGAAAGTGAGCGACCTCAGCGGGCGAGGCGTTGGCATGGATGTTGTGAAGAAAAATGTGCAGGCCATGGGCGGTGTCGTGGATATTGAGTCGCTGGAAGGCCAGGGTAGCCGCATTATCATCAGGCTGCCGCTGACCCTCGCTATTATTGAAGGCATGGTGATTCGCATTGGCTCAGAGACCTACATTCTGCCGCTGATTGCCATTGTTGAGTCCATTCGGCCGGATCGTTCAGACATCAGCAAGGTCTTGGACAAAGGGGAATTGGTGAACCTGCGTGGTGAATATGTCCCCATTATCCGGCTTTCGGATCTCTTCGGTGTGGAGGCTGAGGTAGACGATGTGAGCCAATCTGTCCTGGTCATTGTTGAATCAGAAGGCGGGCGCATTGCCGTCATGGTCGATGAATTAGTGGGGCAGCAGCAGGTAGTCATTAAGAGCCTGGAACAGAACTTTATGAAAGTGCAGGGCATTGCCGGGGCAACGATATTAGGCGACGGCCATGTCGCATTCATTTTGGATGTGAGGGGTTTACTGAAGCTTTCCCGTAACAGTGAACCTGTTTTACAGGTCTAGGGGCGTATTGCAATACGTCCCTAGAGATTCATTAAAACGAAAATAGAGGGCGTGTTTCGGAAATACGCCCTGATTAAAGAAAGGGGGTCGTGTGTCTATTACAGCAGAAACAGGCAGCATTGAGAAAATTTCCGCACAACTTGATCAGCAAATGGGTTTTGCGTCGGATGGCAGTCAGTATCTCACTTTTACTTTAGGTGAGGAGCAATACGGTGTTGAAATTCTTCGGGTTCAGGAAATTAAAGGCTATACCGGTGTCACGAGAATTCCAAATATTCCCAGCCATTTTAAAGGCGTCTTAAACCTTCGCGGCACCATTGTGCCGATTGTTGATCTTCGCATGAAGTTCGGCATGACGGAACGGGAATACGACAAAATGACCGTCATTATTGTGGTCGAAGTCAAAGGGCGCATCATGGGCATTATTGTCGATACGGTTTCCGATGTCATGAATATCGCCCCCAAAGACATTCAGCCTGCGCCTGAATTCGGTGGTTCGGTGGATACGGGTTTTATCAGTGGCATTGGTAATTACGGCGACAAGCTGGTCACCTTTTTAGACATTGACCAAATCCTGTCTGTTGGAGAGTTGGCAGCAATGCCCACAGCATAATCGTAGAGGTGGCAGTACCTGGAGGCAAAATGTATTGCGCCTCTACAGCAAGCACCAATATCTGGAGGGAGAAATCTCATGGGTCTTAAAATAAAGGTTCTGGAAGACAGTTTTAATCTGGTGGCACCGCAGGGAGAGGCGCTTGTTACGCGGTTTTACGAGCGGCTGTTTGAAAAATATCCTTCGGTCAAACCGCTTTTTAAAGGCGTGCCCCCTAAGAAGCAACAGAAAAAACTCTTGGCCTCGCTCGTGCTGGTTGTCAGCAATCTGAGAAAACCGGAAGTTTTGCAAAAAGCCTTACATGAACTGGGTGCAAGGCATGTTGGTTACGGCACGGAGCCGGCACACTATGACGCCGTGAACGAAAATCTACTGGCTGTATTGGGTGAATTTGCAGGGAAGGCCTGGACACCCAGGGTTAAAAGAGCCTGGGCGGAAGCGCTGGAGGCAATTAAAACAATCATGCTCGAAGGGGCCGAGCAATGGGAAGAAGGGGGGCAGACAATGACGCAGGATGAGGGTCGCGACGCAAAATTAAAAGTACATGAGTTAAATGAAAAAATTAAAGCCATTAGTAAATCTCAGGCCATGATCGAGTTCAATATGGACGGCACGATTATTACCGCCAATGACAACTTTCTGAATGTATTGGATTACCGGCTGGATGAGATTCAGGGTAAACACCACAGCATGTTTGTGGAAGCGAGCTACCGAGACAGTGCGGCCTATCAGCAGTTTTGGGCGAAACTCAATCAGGGTACATATGAAGCAGGGGAATACAAGCGGCTTGGCAAGGGCGGTAAAGAAGTTTGGATTCAGGCTTCCTACAATCCCATCTTCGATCTGGATGGTAAACCCTTCAAGGTGGTGAAATATGCCACGGATGTGACCGAAAGGAAGACTGCGGAAGTTGAAATGGTGCGTCTGAAAACCTCACTTGATAATACCAGTACCAATGTAATGGTTTGTGATCGCGACTACACGATTGTTTATGTGAACAAAGCGACCGTGAATTCCCTCCTCCCGATTGAGCGTGAGATTCAAAAGGTTCTGCCCAGTTTCGCAGTGAACAGGGTCGTTGGATCGAATATTGATAGCTATCATAAAAATCCTGCGCATCAGCGGCGGCTTTTAGATGACCCGAATATTTTGCCGTACGAGGCGCAGATTGAATTGGGTCCCTTGACATTAAAGTTAATGGTGAATGCGATCCGATCCGATGCCGGAGAGTATGTCGGCAACGTGGTCGAGTGGCAGGATATTACCGCCGAACAGAAGGCCCAGCATGAAGTTGAACGGATGATCGGTGCAGCCGTGGCCGGTGATCTTTCGGAACGCATTGATGCGGACTCTTTTGAGGGATTCTACAAAACATTGTCTTCCGGGATTAATAAGATGCTTGAAGCAGTAAAAGTACCGCTGGATGAAGCTGGGGGGGTGTTGAGGTCTTTGTCCGAAGGGGATCTGCGCAGTCAAATGACCGGCAGTTATCAGGGCACTTTCGGTGACATCAAAGAAAATTTAAACGGCGCAATGAGCAAGCTGAGCGATACCTTGTCATCGGTTCGCAGTGCGGCAGAAGTGGTGTCAAGTGGTGTGACCGAAATCAGTCATGGCAATGACGATCTTTCGCAGCGGACATCGGAACAAGCCAGCTCACTTGAGGAAACGTCCTCTTCGATGGAAGAAATGACTTCTACCGTCAAGCAAAATGCCGACAATGCAAAGCAGGCCAATCAGTTGGCTGTTGCAGCCCGAGACATTGCCAGTAAGGGTGGTGAGGTCACGGCCAAGACCATTGTGGCGATGGCAGAGGTGAACAAGAGCAGTAAAAAAATCGTTGATATCATTTCTGTTATCGACGAAATCGCCTTCCAAACCAATTTGTTGGCCTTAAATGCGGCGGTTGAAGCAGCGCGTGCCGGTGAGCATGGTCGGGGTTTTGCGGTGGTTGCAGCCGAAGTGAGAAACCTGGCTCAGCGTTCCGCAACGGCGGCGAAAGAAATTAAATCGCTCATTAATGAATCGGTTCAGCAGGTGACAGACAGCAGTATGCTGGTGAACCAGTCCGGTAAAACCCTGGAAGAGATTGTTGAATCGGTGAAGCGTGTTACCGATGTGATCGGAGAAATCTCTGCCGCATCGCAGGAGCAGAGTGCGGGTATTGATCAGGTGAACAAAGCCATTATGCAAATGGATGAAACGACGCAGCAGAATGCCGCACTGGTTGAACAGGCCGCATCAACCAGCCACGGTATTAAGGAACAGGGTGCAGAACTCTTGAGCCAAGTGGACTTCTTTAAGTTCAATGTGATTGAGGGAGAGTATGAAAGACCTGCACGGCGGGCCTCAGCAGAGCCGCATCGTGCAAAAGCAGGGAGCGTTGCTGCGCCAGCTCGAAGACCAGCTCCCGCCAGTCGCCGACCTGTTGCGCGTCCTGCTGCATCCGCAACGCACAGATCAGAAAATGGCAATGCTCAGCGAGCGAAAATGGACGATTTTGATGAGTTTTAGCCCGTTGACCGTTTTGTTTGATATGACGTCAGGGGCACGACAGATCGTGTCCCTGACATAAAGCCAGTAATGACACCTGTATTTATAAGGAAAGATTTATGAGCCAAAGCACACAAATCGGTTATGAAATCAGCACCTTAGAGTTTCAAAAACTGACAGCGCTTGTTTATAAATTGAGCGGCATTACCCTGGCCGAACACAAAAAGACGCTGGTGGTTTCCCGTTTGTCGAAACGGCTTCGCAGCTTGGAAATGAGGAGCTTCACAGCCTATCTCACTTATGTCAATGGCGATTCGGGCAAAGAAGAGCTGGTGCAAATGCTGGATATGCTCTCAACGAACAAGACGGATTTTTTCAGAGAACCCGTGCATTTCGATTTTTTGTCGGATCACATTCTGGCAGGACGGAATCCTTCGGAGCCACTTCGTATTTGGTCTTCCGCCTGTTCCAGCGGCGAGGAGCCTTATAGCATCGCAATGACGATACATGATGCCTTTTCCGAATTGCCACAGTCTATTGCCTGCAAGATTCTCGCTTCCGATTTATCGACCCGCGTTTTGGACAAAGCGGCGACCGGGGTCTACGAAATGGAGCGAGTACGTGACCTCAAGAAGCCTTTTTTAAAGCGGCATTTCCTGAAAGGTTCAGGGAAAAGCGAGGGCAGCGTCCTGGTCAAAAAACACCTGTCTGCGATGGTGAATTTTAGACGCATCAATTTAATGTCCGAGCGCTTTCCGATCAAAACGGATCTTGATGTGATTTTTTGTCGTAACGTCATGATTTATTTTGATCGACCCACACAGCAATGTCTGATTGGAAAATTTCATCAATATCTCAAACCGGGTGGTTATCTTTTTATCGGACATTCCGAAAGTTTGAACTGGATTGAACATCCTTTTGAAACGGTTGCACCGACTATCTATCGAAAAGGAGATCTCTAACTTTATGGGTGCCGATCAGGACACTTTTTCTCATGTCCGGCATTTTTTTGATGGACGTTTTCCTCACGAAATCGCCCAGATCCTGCCTGGAGAATTTTATGTCAGCAAGGCACCCAAGGTGGTCTATACGGTACTGGGTTCCTGTATCTCCGCCTGCATACTGGATCCGGTATCAGGTATCGGCGGTATGAATCACTTTATGCTACCCGAACCCAAGGGAGAGGGAGGCTATGACTCCTGGGGGGAATCGGCCCGTTACGGCAGTTATGCGATGGAACTTTTGATTAACGAAATCATGAAACGTGGCGGGGTGAGAAAGCGTCTTGAAGTCAAACTCTTCGGCGGTGCGACGCTTAAAAATGCCATCAACAAAGTCGGGCAAAAAAATGCGGCCTGGGCAAAGTCCTATCTAGAATTAGAAGACCTCAACTTGGTGTCCTGCGATGTTGGCGATGTTTTTCCGAGAAAAGTTTATTACTTCACCGACTCCGGTCGAGTGTTAATGAAGAAGATCAAGAAAAAGATGAACACCACGGTGACAGATCGCGAAAGAGCTTACAAAAAACGGATTGATCGAGAAGCGCGTGTTCATGAAAAACCGACAGAAGATGTGACTTTGTTTTAAGAGTACTTAGGGAGGGGCAATGATGTCTGGTTCCAGTTCTAATAGAAAAATACGGGTTTTGATTGTGGATGACTCCGCTCTGATGAGAAAGGTTCTGACGAGCCTGCTCTCAAGTGATCGGCAGATTGAGGTCATTGGCGCAGCGCCTGACCCCTATATCGCACGAGACAAAATCAAAGCCCTCAAGCCAGATGTGTTGACGCTGGATGTGGAGATGCCCCGGATGGATGGTTTGACCTTCCTGGGAAAATTGATGGCAGGCCACCCCATGCCCGTTGTGATGGTCAGTTCCTTAACCGAGGTGGGATGTGAAACAACCATACGGGCGCTTGAACTCGGCGCAATTGATTTTTTCACAAAACCGAAACTCGACATGGAACAGGGCATGGAACTGCTGTCGAGAGAACTCTGCGAAAAGGTGAAGGTTGCCGCTCAGGTGCGGATCGCCAGACGTATTTCATCGGAAATCGAGCCGACCAAAATAGTCCAGCCGATGAGCACTTCTTCCATGCTGAAGACAACCGAAACGATTATTGCTGTTGGTGCTTCAACAGGAGGCACGGAGGCGCTTCGACATTTTTTGACCGTTCTGCCATCCGATACACCACCTATTGTTATTACCCAGCATATGCCGGAAAAATTTACAAAAAGTTTTGCAGATCGCCTGAATGACCTTTGCAAAATTACGGTAAAAGAAGCAGAGGATGGCGACCGGGTGATGACGGGACAGGCCTTGATTGCGCCGGGCAGTCATCATATGAGGTTGACGAGAAGCGGTGCCCGTTATCTGGTTCGCTTGGGTCTGGATGAGCCGGTGAATCGTCATCGTCCTTCGGTGGATGTCTTGTTTCGATCCGTTGCGGATTCGGCGGGAAAAAATGCTGTCGGGATCATTATGACCGGCATGGGAAAGGACGGGGCCGCAGGCATGAAAGAGATGCACGATGCCGGAGCCTACAATATTTCACAGGACGAGGCGACATCCGTTGTTTTTGGCATGCCGAAAGAGGCAATTGCTCAGGGCGGCGTCGATGAAATTTGTGCCCTGCCCAATATCGCCAATCGCCTGTTTAAGCGTTTGGCGGCATAGGGCAAAAGTGACTTAATCAGAAGCTTCAAGAGATTGCAGTTTGAAACAGAATGTGGAGGACGTAAAAAATGGCACTTGATATCAGAGTTAACAATAGAGACGGCAGGTTAAGACTGGCCTTGCGGGGACGCTTCGATTTTCATTCAAACGGTGACTTCCGGCGTGTTTACGAAGGAGAGCTTGAAGGAAACGGTAGAGGCGGGATCGAAGTGGATCTTGGTGGCGTGGATTACATGGATAGTTCCGCACTCGGAATGCTGCTTTTACTGAAAGAGCGGGCAGACAACGTGAGTCGCGAAATTATTCTCGTGAACTGCACCGGCACCGTTCGCCAGATTCTGGATGTTGTGAATTTCAACAAAATGTTCAAAATCACGTAGGGGCGTATATCCGGGTGGATGTACGAGACAAGGTAGGGGCGTATTGCAATACGCCCGTACAGAGATAGTTTTTCTTAAGGTATTCCCATGAAAGTTTTGATTGCCGACGATACCAGAGTCAATTTGATGATTCTTGAAGCCTATTGCACGAAACAGGGCTATGAGGTTGTGACAGCACAAAACGGCCTAGAAGCAGTCGAAACATTTTCAAAAGAATTACCTGATCTTGTTTTGATGGATGTCATGATGCCCGTCATGGACGGTTACGAGGCCACCACTCGGATTAAGTCTCTGTGCGCTGATCGATGGATTCCAGTGATTCTGGTCACTGCTCAATCCTGTACCGAAGAAAACCTGATTCAGGGGATTTCAGCAGGTGCAGACGACTACCTCACAAAACCGGTCAACCTGATTCTTTTAAGAGAAAAGATGAAGGTCATGCAGCGCATTGCCCGAATGCAGAGTTCCTTACATATCAAACTGGAAGAATTGCAAAACTATAAAGAAGGCACTAAGGAAGAGCTGATTCTGGCACGTCATGTTATGGAGCGCATTGTGCGTAAAGTCGGCATTGACGAATCCCTTTTGCAACGTTGGATTTTGCCAGCAGAGGGTTTTTCTGCGGATGTGATTGCCGCATCCTCAACTGCCGGAAATAAACTCCATGTCATTTTAGCGGATGGCACCGGACACGGTTTAGCGGCTGCCCTTTGTGTGATGCCGGTAGCGGAAACTTTTTACGCGATGACTGGCCGGGGTTTTCCCATTACCGGTGTGGTTCGAGAACTGAACCAGAAGCTCAAGCGACTGACACCGGTGAATCGTTTTGTCGCGGCAACCTTAATTTCAATCGACTGGCCGGAAAGAACCATTGAAGTTTGGAACGGCGGTGGGCCTGCGACACTCTTTATGAGTGAAGACGGACGTCTGCTTCATAGCTGGAAATCAAAACATCTGCCTCTGGGTGTATTAGAAAATGAAAAAATTGATACAGCAACAGAAATTTACCGCTGGGATGAACCGGGGCAGCTCTTTCTTTTTTCTGACGGTCTGATCGAAGCCAGAAATGAAATGGGTAGCATGTTTGA
>CAZRYI010000002.1:0-25788 GCA_964604255.1 uncultured Nitrospirota bacterium | reverse complement strand
AAAAATCATTTCGGCCTGTCCCATCAGGGGGAGGACGCCATGATTGCCGTGCGACACAATGAGCAGGGACAGGAAACCTAGAACGGGAACGGTGAGTTTAAAGGCGGCCTTCCATTGTGTCTTGACAAAGGGAAGCACTGCGGCCGCAACAAAAAAGAGGATGCCTGGATGAATCCAGAGATCAATCATTGTAATAATCCTCCGGCTTCATCAAAAAAGCATGACCGATCCACTTGGAAATCACAATGATCAGGTAGGTTGAAATAAAACCATAGAGCGAAGAAAACCCAGGAATCCAATCCCAGAAAAAATAGATATGCACTAAATGCAACTGGGGGATATGGATGATAATATCCCCGATAATCAGTGCAATGCCGAAATAGAGGAAGTATTTTTTTACCTTCTTCATTTCTTCCGGGTTTTCAATAATTTTTTCGAGATAGCTAATAATCCACATTAACCAATCACCAGTTTTGCAAGGTTAATAAAAAGGTTCGGAAAAATGCCAAGCAGAACCGCAATGACAGCAGTCACACAGAGGGGTGCGACTAAGAATTTATGATCCGCCTCATTGATTTCATGATGGTCGTCATGACTTCCGCCATCCTTGTCACCCGCGATCGCGGGTGCAAGTTCATCGTCAGGTGCCTTAAAAAAGGCATTATAGATAATCGGCAAAAAATATCCGGCGTTTAACAGGGTACTCGTCAGCAACACAATCAAGACCGGAATCTGATTCGCTTCAATCGAGCCGATCGCTAAAAACCACTTCGAGGTAAAACCGGAAACAGGCGGCACACCGATCATACTGAGGGCTCCGATTGAAAAGGCGACCATCGTGAAGGGGAGCTGTCGCCCGATGCCTTTCATTTGAGAGACGTTGGTTTTATGCGTAATAACATAGATTGAACCCGCCGCAAAAAAGAGGGTGATTTTTGAAAAGGCATGGTTGGCAATATGAATAATACCCCCTGTCATACCGGAGACCGTCAGCAGGGCACCACCTAAGACAATGTAGGCAAGCTGGCTGACGGTAGAGTAGGCCAGTCGTGCTTTTAAGTTGTCACGCGTCATCGCAAATAGAGAGGCCATGATGATCGTAAAGGAAGCAAAAGCAGCGAGCCCCGTCCCTAAGTGCAAGTCATTCATTACATCCACGCCAAAAACATGGAAGATCACACGCAGGACTGAAAAGACTCCCGTATTCACAACAGCCACGGCGTGAAGTAGGGCGCTAACCGGCGTGGGTGCGACCATGGCAGCAGGCAACCAGGCATGGAATGGCATAATTGCTGCTTTGCCCACTCCGGCAATGAGGAGAATAAAGATAATAACAAGTACGCTTGAATCCACACCTTCCGGGAAAAGACCGCCAGATTGAAAATCGAGGGTACCGGCCACGGCATAAGTGAATAACATGCCCGAGAGCATAAAAGCTTTCGAGGTACCGAGTAAGTAAAACAGGTATTTATTTGCACCCGCATAGGCCGTCTCGGTGCCTTTGTGAGAAACCAGCGGATAGGTGATCATGGAAAGCAATTCATAGAACAGATAAAGCGTGAGCAGGTTGGCCGAAAAAGCAACTCCCATCGTCATCGAAAGGGTCACGGCAAAACAGGCATAAAACCGGGTTTGCGAATGTTCCTTGGTGGGGCGCATGTAGCCAATGGAGTAGAAGGAGGTGATCAGCCACAGCGTTGAAGCAACGGTCGCAAAGGTCATCCCTAGAGCATCAACCTTCAGCGTAAAAGAGACCTCTTCCAGAAAAGTAAACAGCGTAAAGTGGTAGGTACTTCCTGCAAGCACGCCCGGAATCATGGAGATGACCAGCAGGAACATGACCACTGCCGTGATGATGGAACAAGCCTCTCGCTTGTTCGGATTCCTCCGGTTGGCAACAATCAGTCCGGCACCAATTAAGGCAACCAGCAGGACTAATAAAGGTCTAATTGATTGAATTTCCATCTAATTTAACTGCCTACCACTTCATCAAATTGATTTCGTCAACATTCAGAACAGATCGTGTACGGTAGAGCGCGATCACTAAAGCCAGACCCACAGCAACCTCCGCGGCGGCCATCGTCAGGATAAAAAAGACCATCATCTGGCCGGTAATGGACTCATGATAGTTTGAGTACGCCACGAAGGTGATATTGGCGGAATTCAGGATCAGCTCAACCGAAAGCAAAACCATGATGATGTTTCGTCGAACCAAGACCCCCGCAATACCAATCGCGAAGAGAAAAAAACCAAGTGTGAGATACCAATCTAGAGGGATCATTATTCGGTCGAGACCTCCTCTGTTTTTTTCGCAAGTTTATCTCGATAGGAAAGATCAATTCTCCCGGCCGGCCCTCTTTTTCGGCGCACACCGCGTCCTGCCAGAATAATCGAGCCGAACATCGCCACAAGCAGAATCAGCGAGGCCACTTCAAAAGGGAAGATGTAGTCGGTAAAAAGAGCATTGCCAATCGCGCGGGTATGTCCCATTTCCTGAACCGCCTCGACCGTCATTGGGCCTCCCTTTCCGATAATGTCTGTTTTATACCCGGCAAAGAGCATGAGGAATAAAACAACCACTCCCAGAAAAACCGCGACTTTCGATTGTTTGTGCAGATGCAGTTTTTCCTCGCTCGGATTAAAAAGCATCAAGACAAAGAGATACAGCACAAGAATTGCTCCGGCATAAACCAGAATTTGCACAGCGGCAATAAACTCGGCGTTCAGTAGAATATAAATCCCGGCAATATGAATAAAAGTCACGAGCAGGGCAAGGGCACTGTAGACGATATTCGGCGCAGTCACCGCGACAATGGCACCGGCGATGGTCATTCCTCCAAAATAGAAAAACAGGAGTTGTGCAGTCATCAGGCAGGTCCTTTCTTTGCCAATGGGAATCCGGCTGCTTTGTTTTCCTTGAAAAAATTAAAGCGATCTTCTGAATATTGTGGCCGTTTTTCCCTGAGCGGATAATATTTATCG
Source organism: uncultured Nitrospirota bacterium (assembly GCA_964604255.1). GTDB lineage: Bacteria > Nitrospirota > Nitrospiria > SBBL01 > JAADHI01 > JAJDBU01. Next base: position 22,806 of record CAZRYI010000002.1, on the reverse strand, counting down.
CCGAGCTTCAACATCGCTTCTTTATCCATCACAAGGCTGCGTTTGTCGGTTGTTGCCATCTCATATTCCTTGCTCGGCACAATGGCATCCACAGGGCAGGCCTGGACACAAAAACCACAAAAGACACATTTGCTCATATCAAGAATGTACTGTTTTGCGTAACGCTTTTGAGGCAAATCCTCCCGTTCAGCACTTTCAACCGTAATGCAGTGAGAAGGACAGGCTGCTTCGCAAAGGGCACAACCGACACATTTTTCAGAACCGTCGTCATAACGGAGATGCACAATCGCGCCCCGCCAGCCATCAGGCAATGTCGGTTTTTCACGAGGGTACTGTTCGGTTATGGTCTTCCCAAACAGCATATGTTTAAAGGTTAAACGCAGACCTCGTAGTATCTCAGCGAAGATAACCTTATCGAGTAGTTCTTTGCCCGTCATTCCTTGATTTTCCCTAATTATTCAAAATATAGACAACAATGGAGGTCGCCAGCACATTCACAAGCGCGAGCGGCAGCATGATCTTCCACCCGAAGGCCATTAACTGATCAAAACGCAACCTCGGTACCGTTGCACGAAGCCAAATGTAGAAGAAGAGCAGGAAATAAACCTTCGCCAGAAACCAGACCACCGGCGGAATAAACTCAAGAAAGGAAAACGGTGCTTGCCATCCACCGAGAAAAGCAACGACAGCCACACAAGAAACGAGAATCATGTTGGCGTATTCGGCAAGGAAGAAAAAGGAGAACCGCATTCCTGAATATTCGGTAAAAAACCCGGCAACCAGTTCTGATTCCGCTTCCGGCAAATCGAAGGGCAGACGGTTGGTTTCGGCAATCGCACAGATCATATAAATAACGAAGGCGACTGGCTGAACCACGATAAACCAATGCCAGAAACCCCCACCCTGTGCAACAGTCATATCGGTGAGTGAGAGGGATTCGGCAAGCAAAATCGGCCCCACCAGGGACAGGCCCAAGGGCAACTCGTAGCTGATCACCTGGGCCGCCGAACGCAGTCCGCCGAGCAGGGAATACTTACTATTTGAAGCCCAGCCCCCCAGCAGAATGCCGTAGGCTCCGAGAGAGGAAAAAGCCAGGATATACAAAAGACCGATGTTGATGTCGGTAATATAGGGTTTTACTTCAATCGTCCCGAGATGGAGGGAATCGCGACCAAAGGGTACGACGGCAAAACCAATCAGGGCAGGCACAAGCACCAGAATCGGCGATGCGGAAAAGATGATCTTGTTTGCACCTGCCGGAATAATGTCTTCTTTAAAAAAGAGCTTCAAACCGTCAGCCAGAGGCTGGAGCAGACCATGAGGGCCAACTTCCATCGGCCCCAGTCTGTCCTGCATGTCACTTAAGATCTTCCGCTCTGCATAGGTCAGATAAGCAACATGGGTCAAAACGACACCCAGAACAGCGGCGATCTGAAGAATCGTGACAAGTATTTGAATCCCTAATTCCATCTCATTCCTTTATGACGTGGAAGCCGTAATCTTTGAAAGTTTGACAGGTCCCCGTTCTCCATAAGGGACTTTACTTTCAGGATCTATCGTCAGCGGTAAAAGTCCTTTGACACCTAAACCAAAATGCTCGGGCACAAACAAAGCGCCTTTCCCTTGTTTCTGACTCAATTGGATTGGCAGTTCCACCGGGGAGTTAGCCAAGTCACTTGAAAGACGAACACGTTCCCCATCTTCCAAGTTCAAAACGGCTGCATCGTCAGGATGCATCACAAGTTGTTCCTGATCGAGTAGACGATTTAAACCATCGGCATAGCTTGAGGTGCTTCCCGCATGGAAACGGTTTTGCCCAATTTGCAAGGGGAATACCCCATTTGAGACATCGGCAGTCTGCAAAACATATTGAATCTCAGCATTTTCGGCATAGTCGGCAATCCGGCTGGCAATTGCGGAACCAGCATCAGTCTGCCAGTCGGCAGGCATCGCCATCACAATTTCTTTCCAGATTTCATCAGTAGACTGATATCCGACAAGCTTAAAATAAGGCAGATTTGTTTCTTCTTTAATTTTATGGGAGAGAATAGAAAAAATCATCCAGTCCGGCTTGGCAGTGCCAACAGGGTCAATCGCCTGTCGGCCTTTTTGCGTGACACCCTCATGATTCGTATAGTGTCCCGATTTTTCTGCAAAACTTGTCGCCGGGAGCAGAATATGCGCGTGGGCATTTGTTTCGGTCGGGAAGAGATCCTGACAAATCAGCAATTCAAGTTTGTTAAGGGCCGCTGCAACTTTCTTTTGAGGCAGGTGGCGGAGCGGATCTGCACCCACCAGATATAGTGCCTTCAGCTTTCCTTCGGCGGCAGCATCAATCATTTCAAGCAGGGTGAGCCCTTTTTTTTCTGCCGATTGCGATTTAAAACCGGGGGCATATTCCGCTGCTGCGCCCATTTCGGCAACACCAAAAGCGTTGTTTTCATTCGAGAGGGCTAAAATACCAGTACCCTCGCGCCCCACTTGTCCGGCGAGAATGGAAAGTTCTGCGAGCCTCAAAAGGTTTTGATAACCTCCCTCACTCTGCAATACACCTCGCCCGACGATCATGACAGCGCGTTCAGCACTTCCATAAACCTGCGCCGCCTGACGATAAACATCTTCCGCCAAACCCGTCACGGCTTCAAGCGCTTCAAAAGAGATCGCCGCAACCTTCTCCTTAACTTGGTTCACTAACTTCATTGGGGCTGTGGAGGCGATGCCCTTGTCAAAGAGGGCCTTGACCAGTGCAATGATTGCACTCTGCTCTGTGCCAAAACGGATATTAAGATGCTGTGATGCCAGGTTAGGCAAATGGCTGTAATAGGTATCTCTTTCGGAAGATGCGGCATCAAGCGTGATCAAACGTGCACCATCTCTCACTGCATCCTTGACCTGGATGGCTGTAATCGGGTTGCTTTCCGCCATGTCGCTCCCAATCACTAACAGCACATCTGCCGAACGAATATCTTCATACTTGCTCAAACGCGCCGTACCAAAGACCTCATTAAGTGCGTTTAAGGCATTGATATAACCGTAACGGGCGGTACTATCGACATTGGCGGTTCCGAGCACTTCCCGCATAAGTTTCTGAAATAGATAGGCTTCTTCATTACTACAATGGCTTGAGATAACACCGCCGATGGCATCCGGGCCATGTTGCGCCGCCAATTCTTTCAATTTTTTTGCCGCTGAGTTAAAGGCCCAGTCCCAAGTCACTTCCAGACGTTTACCCTTTACGAGCACCTGAGGACGCGAAAGTCGATCTTTATGATTGATCGCACCATAACCAAAAAAACCTCGCACACAAAGATCACCCCGATTTCGGCCTTCACCGGTTTCAGAGCTGACGCGCGTCACATCTTCCTTGACCCCTTCAAGGGTTAAGGAGCAACCATCGCCGCAATAGTTGCAAATGGTCTCGGTCTTTTTTAACTGCCAGGTACGATTTTCATACATGGATAGACGTGAGGTGAGCGCACCCACCGGACAGATCTGAATGCAACCACCGCAATATTCACAGTCCAACTCCCCGTGAGCAAAGGTGCCGATCTGAGTCCCGTTTCCTCGATCAAAAGAACCCAGAGCCGTGACACCCATGACTTCGTCACAGTAACGGACACAACGCAGGCAACTGACACAGCGGTTCATTTCTTTTTCAACGAGTGGCCCGAAATATTCTTTCGGAAAAACCCGTTTTTCTTCGAGAAAGCGGCTGCCCATTTTTGAATGTTGATGGCCGAAATCCTGGAGTTGGCATTCTCCCCCCTGGTCACATTCCGGGCAGTCGAGCGGATGATTGCCCAAGAGGTATTCCATCACGCCGTTTTGAGACGCAACAACCCCTTCCGACTTGGTATGAACGACCATGCCTTCAGCAATGGGCATCGTGCAGGCGGTTTGCAACTTAGGCATCTTTTCAACTTCGACAAGACACATACGACAGTTCGCATCCGGCTTCAAACGTGGGTGGTAACAAAAATGTGGGATCTCCACACCTGCTTTTTTGACGGCTTCAATCAGGAGTGTCCCCTTTGGTGCCGTGACCTCCTGCTCGTTGACTTTGAATGTAACCAATTCAGGCATCATATTTAGTGGGCCATCGCCAGATGGGCTTTCGGTTTCAAAGGACAGCACTTCTCTCGAATATGCTGTTCGTATTCCGCTCTAAAATGTTTAATCGTGGATTGAATCGGGCCGATTTCGGCATCACCAAAAGCACAAACGGTATTGCCGCCGATCCGACCGCAAAGTTCTTCCAGCAGATCAATATCGCTCTCCTCGCCAAGACCGTTTTCAATGCGACGTAAGATCTGGAGAATCCATGCGCTGCCTTCTCGGCAAGGCGTGCATTGCCCGCAGGATTCATGGTGAAAAAACTCCATCAGGTTCATGGCAGCCCAAACGATGCAGACACTGTCGTCCATCACGGTAATCGCCGCAGAACCCAGCATGGAACCAATCTCTTTAATGGATTCAAAATCCATCGGGGTATCAATTTGATCCGGGGTCATAAAAGGTGCCGATGCACCGCCGGGAATCACCGCCTTGAGTGCTTTGCCCCCTTTAACGCCACCGCCAAACTCATAGATAATTTCGCGGAGGGTCACACCCATCGGGGCTTCATAATTTCCCGGCCGATTCACATGGCCGGAGATTGAAAAGATTTTAGTCCCCGTACTTTTTTCCGTTCCAATTGCGGCAAACCACGCTGCGCCTTTGTTGATAATGTGTGGCAGGTTTGCCAATGTTTCCACATTATTGATCACGGTAGGCTCCTGATAAAGTCCGTGAATTGCGGGAAAAGGGGGTTTGATTCTGGGTTTGCCGCGCTTGCCTTCAATCGACTCCAGCAGGGCAGTTTCTTCTCCACAGATATAAGCACCTGCGCCGCGGTGAACGATGATTTCAAGATTAAAACCAGAGCCGAAGATGTTGGCTCCAAGCACTTTCGCTTTGTTGGCTTCATCAATCGCGTCATTCAAGATTTCCGCGCCAAGATCAAACTCTCCTCGGATGTAGATATAGGCTTTCTGAGCCCCGATGGCATAAGAGCAAATGGCCATGCCTTCCAGCATCTGATGCGGATCACGTTCCATCAGTTGCCGATCTTTATAAGTACCCGGTTCGCTTTCGTCGGCATTGCAGCAGAGGTAACGTGGGCCTTTGTGGTCTTTTGGAATAAAGCTCCACTTCAGACCTGCCGGAAAACCAGCGCCGCCTCGGCCACGCAAGGCGGATTTTTTCACCTCGTCAATCACTTCGGTGGGAGAAAATCCACTCAAAACTTTTTTAAGTGCGCTATAACCGCCTTCTTGCTGATAGGCCTTCAAGGAGCCGTCATAACCCGCTTTAGCCATATTTTTAAAAAGAATCAATTCGTAATCAGGCATGAGTGCTATCCTTGCATTACCGGCAACATAAAGGGCCCCATGGCCAAATCGCTCTTGCCGTGCTTCTTTAAATCATCAAGAATGCGATCCACCTTTTTGGGGTCCAGATCTTCGTAATAGCGATCATTAATCTGCATCATCGGCGCGCCACCACAGGCAGCCAAACACTCCACCAGCTTCAAAGTAAAAAGTCCGTCTTTCGTTGTTTCGCCGACACTGATTTCCAATTTCTTCTGAAGATAGTCCACAATTGATCCGGCACCCACCAGAGAGCAGGCGAGCGTTTTACAGACTTGTATAAAATATTTTCCGACCGGTTTCAGGTTGTACTGGCTGTAGAAGGTGGCAACGTCATAGACCTGAATCGGTGTCAAACCGAGCAGGGTCGCGATGTCGATCATGGCCGCCTCTGAAATATAAGCCTGATCTTCCTGAACGATCCTGAGGGCGGGCAGCGTGAGAGAGCGTTTGTCAGGATATTTTGCATACTCCGCCTCTATGCGCTCAACCGTCTTCTCTGAAAGAGTCTTCAATTTCATGATTCTTTTTTCTCTGTCATTCCGAACAAAACAAATAACCTACAAATATCTCTCGCTGATCGACATGACAACATATTAGCGATCACACTCTCCCATGACGACATCGTAAGTACCGAAAATCGTCACGATGTCCGCAATCATATAGCCGCGCGCCATGTGCTCAAACGCACCCATGTGAATAAAGGAAGGCGGTCGAATACGAAGACGATAGGGCCGGTTACCACCCTGACTATTGATATAAAAACCAAGTTCTCCTTTTGGCCCTTCAGTACCGCAATAGATTTCACCTTCCGGCACATCAAAACCTTCGGTCGCGATCATGAAATGGTGGATCAGGCTTTCCATTTCAGTTTGAATTTTGTCTCGTGGCGGATAGGCGATTTGAGGCAAATCAGTAATAATGGCCCCTTCCGGCAGTTGATCAAGACATTGTTTAATGATTTTGGCACTCTGCCGCATTTCCTCAACACGAATCCAGTAACGGTCATAGGTATCGCAGTTTTTACCCAGCGGTACTTCCCACTCTACCTTGTCGTAGGCACCGTAAGGTTCCGCTTTGCGAATATCATAATTGACACCAGAGCCTCGGAGTGTCGGGCCGCTCAACCCGAAGTTGATGGCGTCTTCGGCTGAAATCACCGCAACATCGCGTGTGCGGCCAATCCAGATTCGGTTTGTCTCGAGCAGGGTATTGTATTCATCAATTTTTTCAGGAAAAGTTTCCAGAAAGGCATAAAGCCGATCAATAATTTCCTGGGTCAGATCACGATCAACTCCGCCGACACGATAATAACTCATGGTTAAACGGGCACCACAAAGCAATTCAAAGAGGTCCAATAGCACCTCTCTCTCGCGGAAGGTATAGAAGAAGACGGTCATTGCCCCGATATCTAGTGCCTGTGTACCCAACCAAAAAAGATGTCCGGCAAGACGCTGCATTTCCGCAACAATGGTACGAACATATTCACCCCGTTCCGGGATTTCAATTTGAAGCAGTTTTTCGACGGCGCGCACCAAGGCATAGTTATTGGTCATTGAAGAAGTGTAATCCAGGCGATCCGTCAGAGGGATGATTTGATTGTAGGTGGAGTTTTCGGCGAGCTTTTCGACTCCCCGATGGAGATAACCCAGGTAGGGTGTTGCTTTGACGATTGTTTCGCCTTCAAGTTCAAGCACAATTCGGAGTACACCGTGAGTTGAGGGATGCTGGGGCCCCATATTCAGGAGAACGTCTTCGACGCGTTTCTGAGACCCTTCGGTTGTCAGACCGCTTTCGACCTCGTCTTCCCCGTAATGGTCGTAACCACCCGTATGTTCTTGAAAATCACTCATTTAAGTTATTCGGTCTCCAGTGTTTCAAACTGATCGCGCCAGCCCCGTCCTTCGACCGGAAAATCTTTTCGCAAGGGATAACCTTCTTCATAGTCGTCGTCCATCAGAATTCTTCTCAAATCAGGATGGTTATTAAAGCGAATGCCCATCATGTCGTAGACTTCTCGCTCCATGAAGTTGGCCCCCTGCCAGATGGCAACCACTGAATCAATGGTGCAATCTGCCTCGGGAACGCGCGCCTTCAAACGGATGCGGTGATTTCGCCTGATGGAGTAGAGCTGATAGATCACTTCAAAACGGGGTGACTCGTTCGGGAAATCGACTGAACAAATATCGGTAATGAAATCAAAATCCAGCGTAGGTTCGTCATGAACATAACGACAGGCATCGAATATCTTACTTCGCTCAATGACGATAGTCAGTTCTCCAAATGCTTGGGCATAAGAAACAACAGCGTCGGGAAGCGCTTCTTTAATTTTAAGTGCGATCTGATCCATATTTGATGATTACTTAGTAAACACTTTCTGTGTCATAATTTTTTCCTGGAGCCGAATAATACCGGCAAGCAAAGCTTCGGGACGAGGGGGGCAGCCGGGAATATAAACGTCTACCGGCAGGAAACGATCAACGCCCTGCACAACGCTGTAACTATTATAGATATTGCCGGAGGTCGCACAGGAGCCCATGGAGATAACGTAGCGCGGTTCTGGCATCTGGTCATAAATGCGACGAATCACTGGGGCCATTTTCCGACAAACCGTGCCCGCAACAATCATCAGATCCGCCTGCCGGGGTGAAGCCCGAAAAACACCTGCACCAAAACGGTCAAGGTCATAGCGACCTGCAACAACCGCAATCATCTCAATCGCACAACAAGCCAGACCAAAAGTCATCGGCCACAAGGCGGACTTACGCGCCCAGTTGACCGCCGAATCGACCGTGGTCGTAATGACATTTTCATCAAACTGCCGATCAATCAGTCCCATTCGAGCGCCCCTTTCCTCCAGGCGTAAAAATATCCAACAAATAAAACCAACAGGAATAAAATCATCTCAATCAAACCTAAAAGACCAAGACTGTTGAAACTCACCGCCCAGGGATACAAAAAGACCATTTCAATGTCGAAGAGCACAAAAAGCATTGCGATGAGATAATAACGAAAAGGGAATTGCATCCGGGCATCTGAGTCAGGGAGAATGCCGCTCTCGTAAGGGTGAAGTTTTTCGAGATAGGGTCTCTTTGGACGGACCAGATATCCCATCATGATCGTCACAACCCCGAAAGCAAGGGCAATAAAAAAGAAGACCAAAATGGGCAGATAATTAGAAGGTAAATTGACCGCTGACACGTAGAATCTTCCCTCCCTGAGCCAAAAGAGGGCACATAATAGTGTATAAAAAAATGAAAGTCAAGCTGAGAAATGGACTGTTTTTGGCAAAAAAATTAGAACAAAAAAGAGGGCATTAAAGGCGCTAAACCCCTGAAATATCAGTGCTGATAACTTCTGAGAAGGCACTTTCGTTACCGCTCGTATCAATAGCCGTCACAGCAAAAAAATAGGTGCCGGGCGACAAGGCCTCTATCAACTGACTCCTTGCGTCTTTGCCTGTCTTGAGTTGTTTCGCGTTGGCTTTCGTCAGCGGCTCAGCTTTCCCGTAATAAACGCGAAACCCATCAAGGTCGTTCAGACTGGAGCCGTCGGCACTCGCAGTCGGTGACTGCCAGTGAAGCGTGACTCTTCCTCCACCTGCTGATCCACCACCAGAAGCACCACTGCCACAAGCGCTCATGACATAGAGAACAAAAACAAGGATCAGCCCCCTAAAACGAGGAAGATACAAGGGGTAAAAAAAAGGAGGTTTCACAATCAATCATCTCCATAAAAGTCCGAAAAAAATGCATTCGGACAAATGCCATTCTTAGCACCACGCACTGAGGAAGGGGTGGAACAAAAACAGTATGTGAGTCGAAAACAGGCGCACTCATTCAAAAATCTCTACCCTTTTACCATAAACCCAGAGCGAGTACCACCCCCAAGGCGATAGCTCATTTGCATTCAGCTTGAACAACAACGTATTTTGCGCCCTGCATCAAGAACTTTTCTCCTGAACAATTCAAACAAACTCAATCAGAGCTTCCTTTGGTATAATGAACGTAATGAAATATCTCCTTCTAATGTTTTTGACAACCGCCTCCCTTGTCTCCATTCCCCCCATTTTTGCGGAAATGCCGACCTACAATATCGACGTGCGCTATGAAGCGGAGACTCGAGAGATTGAAGGCTCCGAAGAAATTATCTTCACAAACACGGGAACAGAACCACTGTCGGAACTCTACATTGCACTCTACCCAAACCTCTATTTAAAACCTTACAAGAACCGCAATCCCGCCTTCGACAAACGGGTCTACCCTGTCGCTTTCAATCCAGGTAGCTTACTCATACACCGCATCGAAGATCAAAACGGCAAGGCACTTCCCTTTTTCCCGGACCCCTTACGAGGAAAAGCCCTTTTTGTCGTCGTCCTCCCCACCCCCATTCCCGCTGGTGAACAGTACCGTTTTTTTCTCTATTTCAAGACGCACATTCCAGAAAAATGGGGCGTCTTCGGCTATTACAATGATTTGGTCACCCTGCAAGGTGGGTGGCATCCCTACCTTGCTCACTTTTCAGACGGCAGATGGAATTTCAACTTACCCCCTCAGGCGAGCCGGTTCCGAGTCCGGCTTTCACTTGACGAAACATGGCAAGCCATCGGATCGGCGCCTCAAGTGTTAGTTGCTCAGAAATCAAAAACAAAAACATTACAGATGGAGGGAATGCACCTACCATTCTTTTCCCTCTCTATCGGCAAACAATTTTCAGAGACAAAGCTGCATATCGGTGAAATCACACTCAAGGACTACAGTCTTCAAAAAGACCAAGCCTACACTCAAGACATCATGGAGGTCCTCGTAGATGCGGCCCATTACTTTTTAAAACAATCTGGATCGATACCTCCGACAAACATCACCCTCACCCAAGCCTATCTTTACCAGGATCTAACCGCGATCGGATCGAACATGCTTTATTTGAGCAAACGCCTTTTCAAGGTTTTCCCGACATTGAAACGCTTTCATGAAGCAAGCCTTGCACGAGGACTCTATCAACTGCTCTGGCGACAGAAACGCCCTCACGAGGCCAATTGGGTCATCGAAGCGCTCGCAGCCCAGGATGCGGAATCCTTTATGCGGGCACGGCATGGAAAAACATTTTCTCTCGCAAAATGGCTCAAACCCGCTGGATTTATCCCCCTGATTGATCAGGTACTTTATTCAAAAGACCTACCGCTTCGCCAAATCTACTTCAAAGAAAACATCCCACCCCTTGTCAGCGAAGACATCCGGTTTTACAACCATCCGCCGAGCGAAACACCGAATATCTTCTATAAGTTAGAACTGCTGATGGGTGAAACCGCCTTTGAACGCGTCGTTAGTCGCTACCGAAATCAAAATGAGGGAAACAAACGCCCTTTCAGACAGACACTTGCCGAGCTTTCAAAGCCCAGAGGACTGGAAACCGATGCCCTGATTGATCAATGGCTCAACACACGCACCGAAATTGACTTTTCGATCGTGCACATCAAGGAAGTAGCAGGCAATGGCAGCGTGAAAACATCCATCCATGTCAATAAACGGGGAAAAGGCAATGAACCGCTTCAAATCGTTGCTCAAGAAAAAAATGGCAGGGAAATCCCCCTCGTCTGGGATGGACGTTCTCAAGATCACACTTTTACGATTGAAACCGTTGAAGGTATTCAGTCTGTCGTGCTGGATCCCGAGCTGATGACCAACGACCCCAACCGCAAAAACAACGCCTTGCCACATAAATGGAAGGTTTTATTGGACGAATTCCGCGCTGGCTATGACTTTCAGACAAAAGACCTGAATTTACGAACCAGTCTGCTTTTTCAGTATCTCTACGACACACAAAACTGGGTCAACCTGCTCTATTCACAAACAACAACTGGAGAGCTTTCCCACGTTGCCTACACGCGAACGGTTCAAAGAAACCACACTTTCACAACAGCCCTTACATACGAAACACGGGAACCCTCCCTGAGTAACCCACTCAAAGAGGAAGCAGGTCTTGTTTCCCTGGGCTACCACTTCATCTTTCCAGACCTGCCCCTTTTGACAGAGGCTGTGAAGCGATTGACCACGACGTTTCCCACATTTAATGTTGGTTTAAACTACAGCCAGCAATTTACCGACAGCACATATGACAATTCATTGACGATGACGATGGACTTCCGGCGCACGCTCACCTTTTCGAACTATCACGAAATCGGCACACGTATTTTCATCGGACAATCAGAAGGGAATCTTTTTGAAAACAGACGCTTTTCTCTGGGCGGGACGAACAGTATGCGGGGTTACACACCCCTCACATTTGAAGGGGAAAATATCTCTCTTTTTTCACTCGAGTATCGTTTTCCGCTCATCCACCAAACCGATATCAACCTGCTCGGACTCGCTCATAGCCACACCTGGCAAGGCGCTTTGTTTGCCGATGCAGGCATGGTTTCAGCTTCTCGTAATGTTTTTGAATTCAATCGTTTTCGCTCAGATATCGGTGCGGGCATCCGTTTTTTCGTCGATCTTTTTGGCGTTTTCCCCTCCATCATCCGCTTCGACATGGCCATCCCCATCAACTCACCCATAAAAAGTGAAGAAAAGATCCATTATTATCTGAATGCGGGTCAGGCGTTTTAGAGGGATGAAGGGAAGAAAGAAGGGCGACCGCTCAAAAAGAGATTAACGCGCCTTTTTTTTCACTGAGCTGATGTTCAGGGACTTCATTTTTTTACGGAGGGTGTTTCGGTGTATTCCGAGCAATTGGGAGGCTTGAACTTGATTACCTTCCATTTCTTTCAGTACAAGCGTGATGAGCGGTTTTTCGACCTCTTCCATCAGGAGATCATAGACATTTTCACCACCACCGTGCCGAAATTTTTTCACAAACTGTTCTAGTTTTTTTTCAATGAGCTGATCAAAATCCGGCATCTCTTTTTCCAGATTGGCCTCTTGTGCATCTGTGCCTTGCTCAAGTGCTTCTCTTTCGAGATAAAGCGTCTTCGAAGTGGCCTCAATCTGACTAATCGTTGTTTTGAGCATGTCGGGCGAAGAAATAATGCCGTAGAAGGGCCCGCTGTTCAGCTGCATCGCCTGGAGCACCTGCACGGACTGGCTCCAGTCCCCTTCGGCTGCAATGACAACGACATCATCCGTCGCCACTTTTTTTTTGCAGGCCTCGTCCAGGTTGAGTGAAGTGATTCGAGCACCGTTGCAAAGGCCTTCTTTGAAGTCGTTCACGAGGGAAGTATCTTCATGAACAAGGTAGATTTTGTGGGTCATGGTGCTCCAAAAGGAAGGGTTTTGTTAAAAAACGCTTATCTAGCACTTCCCCTAGTCTTTGTCAACGGAAAATAATCGTTCCCTCTTTCACATCGGCTTCAACTTGATCACCCGCTTTAATGCTCCCCTCCAGCAACTTGATTGCCAGAGGATTCAAGATGTCTCTCTGAATGGTGCGATTCAGAGGCCTTGCACCGTAAACAGGATCGTAGCCTGCACCTGCCAGATATTTTTTCGCCTCGACACTCAGAGAAAGCACAACCTGTTTTTCTGCAAGCCGATCTTTCAAACGACCCACTTGAATCTCGACAATCTCTTCAAGTTGCGCTCTTGTGAGCGAATGATAGATGACAATGTCATCGATGCGATTTAAAAACTCCGGTCTGAAATGTCTGCGCAAGGCCTGAAAAACACCCTGTCGCATCATGGCCTCACCTGATTCAGTCTCTGATTCTGAATTCTCAAGGCCATAGGCTTCAATTTCTCGACTGCCGACATTCGAAGTCATGATTAAAACGGTGTTTTTAAAATCAACGGTTCGACCCTGTGCATCCGTTAAGCGTCCATCATCCAATACCTGCAACAAAAGGCTTAGAACCTCTGGATGCGCTTTTTCAATCTCATCAAAGAGGACAACAGTATAAGGCCGCCTTCTGACCCCCTCAGTCAATTGCCCACCTTCTTCATGCCCAACATAACCGGGAGGGGCACCGGTCAAACGGGCGACACTGTGTTTTTCCATGTATTCAGACATGTCTATGCGAATCATGGCCTTTTCATCATCGAATAGAAAGGCAGCTAAAGCACGCGCCGTTTCTGTTTTCCCCACACCGGTCGGCCCCAGAAAAATAAAGGAGCCGACCGGACGGTTCGGGTCGGAAATGCCCGCGCGTGCTCGGCGAATCGCATTGGCCACTGCAAGAATGGCCTCTTCCTGTCCGATAACACGTTGGTGAAGGCGTTTTTCCATTTTTAAGAGTTTTTCAACTTCGGCTTCGATCATATTCGACACGGGAATGCCAGTCCAATGAGACACAATCGCTGCAATGTCTTCCGGGTCAACCTCCTGTTTTAAGATCTGATGCTCGCTTTGCAAACCTTCCAATACAGCCTTTTTTTCGAGCAATTTTTTATTCAGGTCGGGTAACTGCCCGAAGCGAAGTTCAGCCGCTTTTGCAAGATCCCCTTTCTGCTCGGCGACATCGGCTTCCTGGCGACTTCGATCCAGTGCTTCTTTGATCGCCCTGATTTTTTGAATGGCCTCTTTTTCTTCATGCCATTGTCGAGACAGCACATCCGAGCTTTTTTTGAGTCGATGCAATTCGGTTTCAATGGCCTCAAGTCGGGCTTTTGAGGGCAGATCTTTTTCTTTTTTGACCGCCTCTTTTTCGATTTCGAGTTGACGGATCTGCCGTGTTGATTGATCCAACTCAGTCGGCATGGAGTCGATCTCCATTCTGAGATGGGAGGCCGCTTCGTCGATCAAATCAATGGCTTTATCCGGCAGAAAACGATCACTGATATAGCGATGAGACAGACGGGCAGCAGCAACAAGCGCGGCATCCTGGAGTCGCACCCCGTGATACACTTCATAACGTTCTTTCAAACCCCGCAAAATCGAAATAGTTTGATCGACGGTCGGCTCCTGCACCAAAATGGTCTGAAAGCGCCTTTCCAATGCCGGATCTTTTTCGATGTGTTTCCGGTATTCATCAATCGTCGTTGCACCCACCACCCGAAGTTCGCCACGCGCCAGGGCCGGTTTCAGCATATTCGAAGCATCAATTGCCCCTTCAGCCGCACCCGTGCCAACCAGAGTGTGCAACTCATCAATAAAGAGAATCACCTGCCCTTCTGCCTTGACCACCTCCTTGATGACAGATTTCAGGCGCTCCTCAAATTCCCCTCGAAATTTTGCCCCTGCGATCAAAGCACCCATATCGAGTGAATGCACCTCTTTATTTTTCAGGCCCTCCGGCACATCACCGGAAACAATCCGTTGCGCCAAACCTTCCGCAATCGCCGTTTTTCCAACGCCCGGCTCACCAATCAAGACCGGATTATTTTTTGTCCGACGCGATAAAACCTGAATGACGCGACGGACTTCTTCCGCACGTCCAATCACCGGATCAAGCTTGCCCTGTCGCGCCAGTTCATTCAGATCACGAGAGAATCGCTTCAATGCCTGATATTTGGCTTCAGGATGCGGGTCGCTCACTCGGTGATCCCCTCGAATTTCAAGCAGAGCAGACAACACTTTTTCTTTGGACAGCCCCGCATTTGAAAAAAAAGCACTGAGCCGACTGTCCGCGTCCAAGAGAGCCAGAAAGAGATGCTCCGTACTAATGTAGTCATCTTTTAATTGCAAAGCCTCTTTGCCTGCACGTTCAAACAGAGCCGCAATCTGTGGTGTGATAGTTGGAGCTGAAACGGCACCCGGCCCGGAAACCTCCGGGATCTGCTTCAATTGCGCAACAACTTTCACGCGAAGGTCGAAAATTGGCGTTCCGATTTTTTTTAGGAGTAAGAGAATAAGACCTTCTTTTTGCTCAATTAAGGCCAGCGCTAAATGGATTTCGTCGATCTGTTGATGTTGGGCGGATGCGGCCTTTTTCTGGGCGTCTTCAATAACCTCTTGGGCCATGACTGTTAAGCGATTCATCTGCATGAATGACACCTCCACATTATATGATCCTATCCATCATATAATGCTGATTTTTGATCAATTCAAGTAGAGAGGCTGCGCAGAGAAACCTTCAAGAAGCACTGTCCAAGTACGGCTTGCTCGGGCCAGAGCTTGCCCCCCCTCGTAAATTGACAGCTTCGAAAGGCGATGGTATCTTTCGATTATGCCCTTCCCCTACCGTTCTGCCCTGATAACAATCCTTATTTTGACTGTCGGCGATTTTAAAACCAGTGTTTATAGTTCTGAGATTTATCAGTTTATTGATCCCTCCGGTACCATCCATTTCACAAATGTGCCGACCGATCCCCGCTACAAACGAAGAAACCTTCAACGAAAGGGACTCTCTCATTTTGAGCGGCAACTTCGAGAGTTTGCGCTTGAAGCTTTCATCAACAGGGAATCGAAAAATTATGAAATTGATCCAGCCTTGATCAAGGCCGTGATTCGGGTTGAATCGAATTTTGACTCAAATGCTGTTTCTTCCGCCGGTGCGGAGGGACTGATGCAGCTCATGCCTGAAACCGCAGCGAGTCTTGAGGTCTCCTACTCCTTTGACCCGGAAGAAAATATTGAAGGGGGAACCCGCTACCTACGCTATCTGCTGGATCGTTTTGACCAAGACCTGCAACTTTCTCTTGCCGCCTATAACGCCGGACCCGAGCGTGTCATCAAATACGGTGGCGTCCCCCCTTTTCCAGAAACAAAACGCTACATCTCCAAGGTGATGCACTTCTACGAGCGCTATCTTCTTCAAAAAAAGCCCTATCAAACAAGGGACTCAGACGGCGACATTCTCTTATCAAACCGGCCCAAATCAAAATTTCAAAACTTCTCTAATCCGAAAAATTTTGATTGAGCGAAGTCCGGGTGATGGCAATATGTTCGGGAGTTTGCGCATTCGCTCTGTCCGGGAAGTCTTCCCTAAAATGAGCGCCGATACTTTCCCGCCGACGAAACGCCGATTCAATCATGGTCGCTGCCGCCCAAAGCATGTTTCTTGTCTCCAGCGCCAGCCTGGATGTGGGATTGGCTTTCAAAAAGTCTCGCCACTGCTGCCACGTGCCAATCGCTTTTTTCAGGGATGTTTCACTGCGAATGATGCCGACCTGTCGCCACATCATCTCTCTTAAGTTTTTCTGCACCAACAAGTAGGCCTCCGGTGCTTTACTTTCCATTGACTGCCCAGTACTTGACACCGGCGTCGCTTCAGACAAATCGGTCAAAGCGACCTGAGATTTTAAACGATCAGGGCCCAGCACATCTCCAACCCGTGCGCCAAAAACCAAACTTTCTAAAAGCGAATTGCTGGCAAGGCGATTGGCTCCGTGAACCCCGGTTGCCGCAACCTCTCCCACAGCATACAGCCCGGCGATATTCGTTCGCCCCCATAAGTCGGACTTCACCCCGCCCATCATATAATGCGCGCTTGGCGCCACCGGAATGCGATCACTCGTAATGTCGATGCCGTATCGCAAACAAGTCGCATAGATTTTCGGGAAGCGCTTTCGCAAAAATGCCGGTTCTAAATGACGCATATCCAGAAAAACATGGGAACGACGACTATTTTTAATCTCTTTGCGAATCGCGCGCGTCACAAGATCACGGGGCGCCAACTCAGCATCGGGATGGTAGCGATCCAGAAACCGTTTCCCGTCCGCATCCAGAATGCGACCTCCTTCGCCCCGCATCGCTTCAGAAAGCAGGAAAGAAGGTGCCGCAGCCATGGAAAGTGCTGTCGGATGAAATTGGAAAAATGCCATGTCTTCCAATTCAGCACCCGCCAGGAGGGCCATCGCAAGACCATCACCCGTTGAAACCGGTGGATTCGTTGTACGTCTATAGACTTGCCCACTGCCTCCGGTCGCTAGAATCAGCGCGTCGGACAGAAAGTGTTTTAATGCGCCGCTACGTTCGTCAAGTGCCAGCACTCCCCGGCAAAAGGACTCACCCTTTTTGTTTTTCATCAGGAGCAAATCGGAGGAAAAATGACCGTCCAGCACGGTCACTGCGGGGTTTGAGGCAATCGCCTTTTTGAGCGTTCTGACAATTTCATTGCCGGTGCTGTCCCCTTTTGCCCTCAAAATCCTGTTTTTACGATGTGCGCCCTCTCTGGCAAGCGCAAAGTGCTCTCCTTTTTTGTCAAACTCAGCCCCCCAGGCAATCAGCTCGTGAATCAGCTGCGGCCCTTCTTCCACAAGCACCTGGACCGCCTCTTCCCGACAAAGCCCTCTTCCGGCATCCAGCGTGTCCTGAAAATGGGATTGAATTTCTTCGACTTCTTTGCCCAGAGCCGCAGCAACGCCTCCCTGAGCAAAAGCCGAACTGGATTCGTTCGTCAAACCCTTATTCAGGATGATCACTTTGCCATAGCGACTTGCTCCGATGGCAGCGCGCAGTCCGGCAATACCGCCACCGACAATAATAAAATCAGTTTTTATCTCTGAGATCTTCATGAAATTTCGGGAGAGATTCGGATCGAGCCTATTGATAAAACAAGCTGAATCATGCCTTGAATAGTCACTTTTTGATTGATTGGCTTTTTATTTTTGATAGTTTACCGGAAAACACCGAAAGGAGAATTGCCTCGCACTTCGGTCATTTTGGGCTCCGAAACATCATGCCAGAAGAAGATGGCTTTCCCCCTTCTTTCAATTGGCGGACGATCAGCCTTTTGCAGCCACTTGCCTTTCCATCGCACAATGGTCTTAATCCGCCCATCTTCCACCTCAACCCGATCAAAAACGAAAGAGATGTCGGCAGAATCAAAGGACTCAAAATCTCCGACGATCCGGGCACGAACCAGGGAGAGCGCATCGGAAGCAGCATCAAAGCCCTCAAAAAAACCCTTTTCATTTTTTTCACCGTATGCAGCAGCCATGCTCACCAAAGTCTTCTGGATTTGACTGACCTTCATGGCAACCGGAGAGGGTTTCTTTTTATCGGTGGCACAGGCTCCGATAAAAGAAACAATCAAAACAAACATCAGAACTTGCATCTGGCGAGATCTCAAATTTCCACCTTTTTGTTAGCCTTTAAAACAAGCGATTCAATACATCGCGGAATTATAGTTTAAGCGGGAAAAGCGGTCAAGCAGACGGAAGGAATCAAGGCAGGAGAAAACAAAGAAAACGGCTTTTAGATTCATTTTGAAGGATTCTTGATCACTTCAGCACAGATATGTTACAAGGTGAGCCTCTTTGGGCGCGTGGCGGAATTGGTAGACGCAGCAGTCTCAAAAACTGCCGGGGGCAACCCCGTGTCGGTTCGATTCCGACCGTGCCCACCAACAAAAAATCAATCGTTTACAAAAAAAGCCCCGCCGGATATCAACTCCGGTGGGGCTTTTTAAGATATTCAACTTCCCTAAATGTTAGGAAGTTTTAGTCACGTTGACGGCTTGTGGGCCTTTCTGGCCCTGGGTGATTTCAAACTCAACTTCATCACCTTCATCAAGAGATTTGTAACCGTCACCAGCAATGGCTGAAAAGTGGACGAAGACATCGTCTCCGCTTTCAGGGGTGATAAATCCGAAACCTTTACTACTGTTGAACCATTTGACTGTTCCTGTACTCACTGTTTATTTCTCCTGCAAATGTTTTCAGTTATCAGCGCTCAGCTGACGAAATGCCCAAAGTCTTCTAAACCAACAAGAAAGAGTGAATGCCCCTACTTTTTCTGTCCACTTTAATACTCTGGATCATCGAAAGTATCCCATAACGGCAATTGAAGGTCAACACCCGGAAAAACCTTCGGATTTCAGGTATTCCGGGATATTTTTGACAAGGATCAACGGCACCTTTTCTGCTAGAGTGGCGCGATACTTTAACCATAAGGGCTACAGACCATGAGCAATCTTGATCAAATTATTGCCGTTGAATTAAAGGCTGAAACGAAGCAAGTCACTGCCGCGATTGCCTTGCTTGATGAGGGTGCAACGGTCCCTTTTATTGCGCGCTACCGAAAAGAAGTAACGGGTGCCTTGGATGACATCCAGCTCCGAAATTTGGAAGAACGTCTGATCTATTTGCGCGAGCTGGCGGAACGTCGTGAATCCGTTCTTAAAAAAATTGACGAAGCGGGCCAGCTCAGTGAGACTTTAAAAACCGACATTCTGGCTGCGGAGACCAAAACCCGCCTGGAAGACCTTTACCGCCCTTATGTAAAGAAACGTAGAACAAAAGGACAAATAGCCCGCGAAGCCGGTCTCGAAGCCTTGGCCTTTGCCCTCCTTTCAAAACCCGAATTAGTTCCTGAGCACACTGCCAAGAATTATCTCAAGCCTGAAAAAGAGATTCAAAATACTGAGCAGGCTTTACTGGGCGCACGCCATATATTGATAGAACACTTTGCGGAAAATGCCGCGCTCTTGGCGAACTTACGATCCTACACACAAAACAATGGCAGGATTCACGCTCGCGTGATCAAAGGCAAAGAACGCGAAGGTGAAAAATTTTCAGATTATTTTGATTTTATTGAATCGCTCAAATCCATTCCTTCTCACCGGGCTTTGGCGCTATTTCGGGGGCAGCTCAAAGAAATCCTGCGACTCAAGATCCTCTTCGATGAGCCCGAAAGTGACATCAAAAACCCGATCAGATCTGAGACAGGCCCATGCAAACCCGAACGCATGATTGCCACACATTTCGGCATCAAGGCTGGGGGCCGTCCAGCAGATCCTTGGTTGCTGGAGGCAGTTCGTTTGAGCTGGCGGGTTAAACTTTCCCTTCATTTAGATCTGGAGATGAAACGCCAGATTCGGGAACGATCAGAAGAGACTGCCATCAAGGTTTTTGCACGCAATCTACAAGACCTGCTTTTAGCTGCTCCTGCCGGCCCCAAAGTCACAATGGGACTTGATCCCGGCATTCGAACCGGCATTAAAACTGCCGTGATTGATGGCACGGGAAAGCTGCTCGACACGGCCACACTCTATGCCCATGCCCCCAGGAAGGAGTGGGATCAGTCTATTGTAATACTGGCCTCGCTTTGTAAAAAACATGGTGTGGCATTGATCAGCATCGGCAATGGCACAGCATCCAGAGAAACCGACCGATTGGTGGGGGATCTCATGCAGCGCCACCCTGCCTTACACTTGCAGAAAATCATTGTCTCCGAAGCGGGGGCCTCCGTGTATTCTGCATCCGCATTTGCCTCACAAGAATTTCCCGACTTGGATGTTTCCCTGCGAGGTGCTGTATCCATCGCCCGTCGCCTGCAAGACCCTTTGGCCGAACTGGTCAAAATTGAAGGCAAAGCCATCGGGGTTGGGCAATATCAGCACGACGTCAATCAAGTCCATTTAGCACAATCCTTAAAACATGTCGTCGAAGACAGCGTGAATGCCGTCGGCGTCGATCTCAATACAGCCTCCGTACCGCTCCTAAGCCGTGTTTCGGGCTTAAGCCCTGTGCTGGCCCAAAACATCGTCACTTTCCGGGATGAAAACGGCGCTTATAAAAACCGACAAAAATTGATGCAGGTTCCGCGTCTCGGGCCAAAAGCCTTTGAGCAATGTGCCGGTTTTTTGCGCGTGATGCAGGGTGATAATAAACTGGATGCCTCGACAGTCCATCCCGAAGCCTATCCTTTGGTTCTCAAAATTGCGAAGTTTAACGGACGCACCATCAATGCCCTGATTGGGGATGCCCCCTTCTTACGTGCTTTGTCAGCGAAAGATTACACCGATGCACAGTTTGGTGAACCAACGGTTTGTGACATTCTGGGTGAACTGGAAAAACCGGGACGTGATCCCCGGCCTGAATTCAAAATGGCTCAATTTAAGACGGGTATCGAAAAAGTCAGCGACTTGAAAGCCGAGATGCAGCTCGAAGGCGTCGTCAGCAATGTCACGAATTTTGGTGCTTTTGTGGATGTGGGTGTGCATCAGGATGGTTTGGTCCACATTTCACAACTGGCCGACCGTTTTGTTTCCGATCCGCACAAGGTCGTCAAAGCGGGAGACATTGTCAAAGTGAAGGTGCAATCAGTCGATGTCGCACGAGGACGTATCGCGCTCACAATGCGAACGAAAGACATACCTGCTACAGCACAAACAAAACAAACCGCCAAGAAACCGGCAAAATCTCCCATCAAAAAACCGACAAAAAAACAAAGCGCCACGCAACAAACAAAGAGACCACAGGCGGCACAACAGCAAAGCTCTATGGCCGCCGCACTTGAAAAAGCGCGACGGGAAAAACGCTAGCGGATATTGTACTTAAAATGACGCCATGCTAGAATTTTTAGGAATTGGATATGATCAAAAATTGATGGAGGGAAAGATGACGACAGACCCTGCAACCACCGAAGAAAAAACCTCTCAGGAAACGCCGCCCGTCAATTTCAGCTCTTTCATCTTGTCTTTGGGCACCTCAGCCCTCATCCATATCGGGGAAGAGGCCAATCCCGCAACAGGCTTGAAACAGGTCGACCTTCCAAATGCTCGACAGGTGATTGACCTGCTAACCCTGCTGAAAGAAAAGACCGAGGGCAACCTAAATCAGGAAGAAAGTCATTTAATTTCGCAATTGCTCTACACCCTGAGAATGAAATGCATTGCACTAGAAGACTGTCGGACTTAGGATGATTCTACTGCGACAGTGGGCAAACGGTTCATTTTCCCGATCTATTTCGTTGAATAGAACAACTATTCGCCTCAATAGATCGAAAAAATGTCCTCGATTGACCACTTGCCTCGCTACGAAGCCCTAAGTCCGACAGTCTCCTAGAAAAAAAGTAGGGGCGTAATGCATTACGCCCTGAAGTGATTACCCGGAACCTTCCCGCCCTTGTGACAATCATCGTTTCGCCGTGGTATAAAATCCAATGTTTTCAAAAAAGTGGATGCTTTCCACCTTCATCGTTGTTGCTCTTTTTGCCGTCCTTGTCCAGTTTTTTTTTCAAAGCCGATTTGTATCACAAAAAATCAAGGATCGGGTTGAGAGTGAACTTGAACAAATTCTGCAGCAAGAGGTTTCAATCGGCCATGTCGAGATCAGTCTGCTCTCAAGTGCCTTTACCATTAAAGAGATTGTCATTCAGTCCGATTCGGCAGCGCCCTCTTCTTCAATTAGCGCAAAAGAGATCCACATTGTTTTCAGCCCCGTCTCTTTTTTTACTGAAACCCTGCTCATCAGAAAAATCACCATTGATTCCCCCTCGCTCTTTTTGAACGCACAAAGTCATCTGGATCTCATCCCGAACTTTTCCAATACAAAAGCTGCAACTGCAAAAACCGAAAAAGCACCTCCTGTTTCAGTGATGATTCGTTCGATCCGCTTGAAGTCTGGCTCAGTGAATTATCAAGGGAATGAAATGCTCAAAACCTTTTCTCTGTTAAATATCAATGCTGAGGTACGTCCCAACTTCGCTATGAACCAGTTTGAGATTGACCTCATCAGCGAGGGGGGAAAATACCTACTTGAGAAGCTATCAGGAGATCTTTTTCAACTCGAAAGCAAGATTC
>CAZRYI010000001.1:0-30492 GCA_964604255.1 uncultured Nitrospirota bacterium | reverse complement strand
CGGCGTCACAACCTTGCAGCAGATTCAGCAGCTTTCTCTTATGCCCGGTATTTCAAGTGCCATCATCGGAAAAGCCTTGTACGAAGGACGAATTTCCTTACCCGAAGCCATCGCAGCGACAACAAAGGACAAAGCTTAAAATGCTCGCAAAACGTATCATCCCCTGTTTAGATGTGAAAGGGGGGCGCGTCGTAAAAGGCGTAAGTTTTGTCAATTTGAAAGATGCGGGTGATCCCGTCGAAGTGGCAAAAAACTATGAAGCGCAAGGGGCTGATGAACTCTGTTTTCTGGATATCACCGCCTCTTCTGATGAACGAGAAATATTGCTCGACATCGTGCGTCACACGGCGGATGAAGTCTCGATGCCTGTGACCGTCGGCGGCGGCGTGCGCAAGGTAGAGGATGTGCAAATGCTCTTGAGCGCTGGGGCGGACAAGGTCGCAATCAATACCGCTGCCATCACGCGTCCTGAATTTGTGCGAGAAGCCTCACGGCAATTCGGCAGTTCCACCATCGTTGTTGCGATTGATGCCAAACGCTCTAAAGATAAAAACAATCACTGGGAAGTCTATACCCACGGCGGACGTAATGCGACCGGACTTGATGCAATTGAATGGGCCGCAAAAATGGCAGCCTACGGTGCCGGAGAAATCCTGCTCACCAGCATGGATCAGGACGGGCAAACCACAGGTTACGATCTCGAACTCACCCGCGCTGTCTGCGAACGGATCCACATCCCCGTCATCGCCTCCGGTGGTGTCGGCACACTCGAACACCTCTATGAAGGTGTGACCATCGGCTTAGCCGATGCAGTACTGGCCGCATCAATATTCCACTACCAAACCTATTCCATCCATGAAGCAAAAGTATATCTTGCAAAACGAGGGGTCCCAGTTCGGCTTTGATGGCGTAGTCTTCAGGATATTTTCAAGAGGGTGAGCCATTGTGTTCGCCCTTTTTTGTTTCTCGGATAACTGAGAAAACAAGAAAAACCCTAGAATAAAACTTATGAGCGACAGTGCGAACATCTCTATAAACATTCCAACACATGCCCGATCAAGAAATGACACCCCGTATGTCCAACACACTGAATTTATAAAGTATTGTAAAGCGAATAAAGTGGACGTCAATGAGTATGCATTGGAAACTTATGAAAAAAGAAAGTTACTCTTCCCTTGTATTCGCTTGCTGTACCCTCGGGAACTGCTGAGAAGAAGATACCGGGCGGTTTACATTGCGAACAAGCGGAAGTACAAAATTTTAGACAAATGGCAACCTCTGTTATCTCTAGAAAATTCGATACACAACTGTTCAAATTGGATGGACAAGTCATTTAGTGAATGCTTAGAAAACGGACATCCTTTAGAACAACATTTTTCGGATGATCTACAGCCTTTTGTTTTAAACCCTCAAAAACAACGGTTTAGGGTTTGGAAAAGATATAAAGTCATAATTGATGACTCAAGTAGAGGCAAAGAAAGTAGGGCTGAGCACTATTATGCCCCTTGGCAAGTGTTCTTTCTTCATGAGCTGGATCAGCAGAATACTGATACTCACAATCGCGCAACCGGAGTCAAAAAAGGATGGGGAGTTTTTGATAGTAGTATCGTTGAGTCCAGATTGGTCGAGTTCATTCCTTTTTTTGAAAAAGTCGGATTTTTTTCGTATCGAAGAAATCTATATCGGCTATATCTGGATAGAAAGGCAAATAGCAAAGAAGATTGGGATTGTGCAGATAAAAAACTGGCCCTTGTCGCAGAGCATTATTTACAAGCCTTTCCTTACAAAAATTGGATTCGCTTTCTTAGAAAATTGATTGAAATTTATGAAAAAAGCAAAAAATTAGAAAAAATTCTTTTGAGCCTGGAAGCGGAGACCTATATCGCAAGAACAGTTGGGTTTTTGAGGTTTGCGACAGGCCATGCATTTCAGAAGATTTGTGATGATGTTGCTGGCCCATTCAAAAATAGTCTTAGTCGTGGTTCTGAGGACGGTGTTGATATTTACCAAGGAGCTTTAGAAACACTCTTCCTGGACGAAACAAGAGATCTTGAAAAAAACTTCAAATGGATGCTTGAGGAGAACTTAAAAGAACTGAATGCCAATTTAATTGAAGAAGAGAGACTACCCGAATCTCTCTACCTTCAGCTCTTCGATGAACTAAGTGAATCACCTCAGTGCACTGCACTTGCGGCAATTCGTAAAATCAATAAGGTCTATTGGGGGCAAGAATTGTGGCGCGAAAATGACATGTGGAGCGGCTACACAGATCTTGCCATTTCCATTGAGGGTCATGGAAAGGACTGGATCAGAAAAAAAAGGAAATTAGAGGGAATTTTTAAGGAATTATTTGGCGCAAAAGACTATCAAAAATTAAGACAAAAAAAAGGGAAGATAAGCCTTGAACCAAACAATATGGGCGAATTTATTCAAAACCTAAAATGCCTATTGGAATCAAAAGAAATTCCAGAAGATAGGCGCTGTGGAAAACATCTCCTCATCACGTACCTTATAAGAAACTTTTCAGCGCATAATCTGGGTGGCTTTTCTGGCCTCTCACAAGATGAACGTTCAAAAATATATATCGCCCTCGTGAGAACATTATTTGTGATGTATGCGAACCACAAAGGATTATGAGCTGGTTCTACTGAACAAGGGGGTGTTGCATTGTTAATGAATTGATTTATTGTGCTGAGGGTCATTTTGGAAATATCAGCGGCAGGATAAACTCGGGACCAAGTGACAAGCGCTGCATTTTGACTTTAAATCGCATCTTTCTTATAATCACCCCCGATGAAAAACCGCCATCATATTCGCAGGTTCATAATACTGCTGGTTCTGCTTTTTCCCCTTGTCAGTTGCACTTCTTTTTCCCCCGTGATGAAACCCAGCGCAAAAGGTCCGAGCGCTAAAACAGAAGAAGTGATCAATGTGATTATCAAACCGATCACAACAGAGGGTTTTGCCTCGGAGGATGAAAAGCAGTGGGGGGTTGATCTCTCTGCCTATTTTTCCGCCTTTGAGGTTGCTTTGACGAACAATACCTTACGGGAAATCTCATTTAAACCACTCGAATCCTACCTTCTAATTGAAGGCAACGGAAAACTTCAGGCTTTGAGTGAGGTCGCTACGGAAGAATATTACCGGGTGGGAGACGATCCTTCCCGCTTGATCCTCTTTCCTAAATCTGAAAAGAAGATGGCGCGGGAGCTGAAACGGATCAAAGCTGCTCGTTTGACCGGTGGGATCTTGCAACCGGAGCAGCAAAGAAAAGGAATTCTTTTTTTTAAAAAGTTGAAAAAAGAGCGCTGCAATAAAGTCATATTGCAGCTTGAGGGCATTCGTGTCGTCAAGACGGGCAAAAAGAAGGCCTTGGCCTTCGATTTTTCATGCAAGTAGTTTCACTAGCCTGAGGCACTGCCAACTGCCTCTAAAGCGTCGAGACTTTTCTGATGGTTCTCAATGATGGTCTTGTCCATGAGCGCACCGCAGTTAATACACTTCCAAACATTGAAAATCACAAAAAAATCTGTCAGCCGTTCCATATACATTAATCCACTACATTTAGGACATTCCATTGTTAGTCTCCTCCTTATTCGTTGATGACATTTCTCTAACAATGCAATATGAATGCCTTACGAACTAAAACATCTAAAGTACTGTTTTAGGAGGGGTTTTGAATTGTTGATTTACAAAAAACGTCATTTTTTTGACGAACGAGACAAAAATTGTCACTCCACTCCGGCATTATTTTGTCGCTGCTGTAGAAAGATAGCGACACTTTCGTGAGAGAAAGCCATGTCAAATATCCAAGATTGGCCGACAGCCGAGCGACCGCGGGAACGCTTGCTGAAAGAGGGGCCAGCGGCACTTTCCGATGCACAACTTTTGGCCATTTTGCTCAGAACCGGAAGTGACCAGGAAAATGCCCTGCAATTGGCGATGCATCTTTTGAAGAAATTTCACCCACTTTCTCGCTTGGTCGATGTCAGTACCACAGAGCTTTGTTCTGTCCGAGGCATCGGGCCAGCAAAAGCGGCCCAGCTGAAAGCCTCATTTGAATTGGGACGAAGGTTTTTATCCTTGCCGCTTTCGGAGGGTCTGAAGATGAACAAAAGCCAGCAGGTCTTTGGATATTTTTCCCCACGTTTGAGGGGTGCGAAAAAAGAATTTTTCGTTCTCATTCTGCTCGACCAAAAGAACAAAGTGATTCGGGATGTCACTATCTCAGAAGGCAGTTTGACATCAACCATCGTGCACCCGAGAGAGGTTTTCAGTCCGGCGCTTCGGGAATCCGCGGCATCGGTTATTTTTTTACACAATCATCCCAGTGGCGACCCTTCGCCCAGTCGGGAAGATCAGGCAATCACCAAGCGACTGGTGGACGTCGGTCATCTGCTGGGCATACCGGTTTTAGACCATGTTATTATCGGGAGTGACAGTTATTTTAGTTTTGCCGATGCGGGGCAGATCGACCGGCAATCTGCATTCGCCTCGGTATCAGAGAAGGATTATTAGACCGACTACCGCCGTCTCATTAAAATCGGTCTTCTTTAAGGAGCTTAAATGAACCCATTGATTAGCCTCTGGCTACTCGTTTTTGCCTGTAGCGTTATTTTATCCGGCTTTTTTTATCTGGCCGAAAACTATTCCCATATCATCGGAAACTTCTATTTCATTACGGGGACCCTATTTGGTGGATATCTCTTATTCAGCCTCGTCAGCTGGATGATTCGCCGAAATAAAAAGAACAAACTTCAGTCATAACGGAGGTTTATGTCCCGTCGTTCTAATCGCATTAGGACTATCGGAGAAGAGATTCTCGAAAAACTGCTTCGTAGAAAAGAGGTCAAGCGAGCAAGTTTTGCCGGAGGCCTGAGACGAGGGAAGGAATCTGTCAGCAGCATTGATCTCCTTGTCAGTAGTGATTCGCCCAAGACACTGATCAGCATTTTTCCAAACATTGCGAACTTAAACCAGGATTTCCCCCCAGAAGAAACATCGATATCTGAACAAAGCAATCTCTACAACTATGTGTTAGCTGAGGGGATTCCGCTTCGCTTAAACATCACCTCTGATAACCATTTTGCCCTGCTTCTTTTGCAAGTGACGGGGAGCGATTACTTTTTAGAAGCGCTTTCCAGGCGAGCAGAACAATACGGCATAAAAATCAGTGCTTACGGCCTTTTTTTAGACGACCACTTGTTACCCTGTCAGGAAGAAAAAGAACTTTTTTCAATCTTAGGCCTCGATTTTATTCCCCCGGAGTTGCGGGAAGGGAAGAGCGCAATCGAATCGGCGGTTCATAAGCCACATCAATAGCCACATTAACAAAATAAATATCAAATATCCGCCTCAAATAAATACCAAAATAAAATAAATAGTCCCTCCGTTTTCTTGACACATTCTGGATCCTGTGATATCAATTTTAAGAGCAAAAGGGGGGATTCCTTTGTCTTTAAGCAAGAGTAAGATCATAGAAAAAGCCCAGAAATTCGCGTCAAAAGGGCAGTTTAAACAGGCAATCGGGGAGTGGAAAAAGCTGATTGCCACGCTGCCCGACGACGGGAATATCTACAATGCCATAGGAGACCTCCACCTAAAAGATGGACAACAAGAACAAGCCACTGATTTTTTTATAAAAGCTGCCGAAGCCTTTCAATCAGAGGGTTTTGAACTCAAAAGCATTGCCGTTTTTAAAAAAGCCTTGAAGGTTGATCCGACACGGATAGAAATCAGCGAAAAGCTCGCGGGTGTTTATGCTGATCGTGGATTGATTGGCAATGCAATTGGTGATTACCTGCAAGCAGCAAAAGCCTACTTAAATCAGGGAAACTTCGAAGCCTCCCTATCCGTCTACAGAAAAATTTCAGATCTCGATCCGGAAAATGTTGACATCCTGCTGGAAGTTGCTGAAATGTGCCAGAAGGAAGGGCATAATGAAAATGCAATTGAAGAGTATAAAAAACTAAGATCCTTTTTTGAAGAAAACAATCGGCCTTCCGAAGCAGAAGCAATCCTTCAAAAAATAA
This sequence comes from uncultured Nitrospirota bacterium, assembly GCA_964604255.1. Lineage (GTDB taxonomy): Bacteria > Nitrospirota > Nitrospiria > SBBL01 > JAADHI01 > JAJDBU01. Next base: position 24,460 of record CAZRYI010000001.1, on the reverse strand, counting down.
TTGCACTCGACCCCTCTTACGCCGCGCAAAATAAAAATCAGCCAGCAGTCCCTGAAGCACCTGTCGAAGCATTTTCACCTGAATCTCTGCCGACCGAATCTCTGAAAGAAGAAATCCCAGGTAGTACAAATGACGACATCCATTCAGATTTCCCGGAAGCGGAAAATTTCCAAGAACCGGAACCTTTTGACGAAGCCCAATCTGAACAGACCTCATCGGAATTCTTTGAACCCGAATCGGAGTTAATGACAGATGAACAGACGATTTACGCCGTAGAAGGCTCATTTCACCTTGACGATGTACAAGCTGAATGCGATGACAAGACCCTGGAAGCCCGACTGACAGAAGCCGAAGTCTACATTCAACATGAGCTTTTTGATAAGGCGATTGAGCAATTGCAAGGCGCCGCAGTACAATTTCCCAGAGAACCTGCTCCACTGTTAAAGCTGAAAGAGCTCTACGAGCAACAGGGCGACACCAGACAACAGATTGAGACCTTGCAGAGTCTGTCAGCGCTTTATCAAAGCGCTGGCGATGCAGAAAAATCGCAGGCGATGCTTGCAGCCTTGAGGGCAATGCAAGACTCAGCACAATTTGCCTCCTCGCCAGAAATCCCCTCTGATGACGCCGTAGAGGAGGAGATGCTTGCAAAAGATCCATTCCCCAAAGGTTTGTTTGGCGACGAACAATCATTTGAAGACAGTCTCAATACCTCCGGTGAGGACACAGACAACAATGAAATGACTCAAACGCCAGCACCCGATTTGGATTATCTTCCCTCTGACGATATCGCCGAGGTTGATCTCCCGGAGCTGGAGCAAGACCCCCTGCGTTCATCGACAGAACCAGGAAATCTGCCAAAGCCCCGATCGGATGACCCCTTTTTTGATCTCGACGATTCTGAGTCCGAAGAACCCAATGAAACATATTTTGCAGACGAAGCCTATGCCATTGATTTTGATGAACCCACGCTTGGTGCACCCGTTTCATCCGATATCGAAACCGCCGAAATAAACCTGGAAGCGCTTGAAATACCAAAGCCCCCTTCAGGTGGCGAAGACCTGGAGAAAGCGGCAGAGGAAGTAAACGAAGACTACATTGATCTGCAAGCTTATTTTTCCGACGAGCTGGAACCTGAAGAAGCGGAGGAAGAAGACCAAACGAGCCTTGAGCGGGCAATCCGCTCAGTGCAAGACAAACATCAGGAAGATCTTCAGCCGGAGGCACTTGAAACCGAATACGATCTTGGCATCGCCTATCGAGAAATGGGCATGCTTTCTGAAGCGATCAAAGCCTTTGAAAATGCCTCTCAGGGTGCATCTCGCTTTAAAGATGCACTGACCATGCTGACAATCTGCCATCGTGAACGCGGATCAATTGATCAGGCCATTACCGCCCTTGAACAGGGCTTAAACAGAAACACATCTGATCAAAGCGTGACCATCGCCCTGAAATATGAGTTAGCCCTTCTACAGGAAGCGCAAGGCGCAACCGAAAAGGCCGCCTTTTTATACGACGCAATCTTTGAGATTGACCCGAATTATCGGGAGGTCGCCCAAAAAAGGGAACAGGCACATGAAGAGAGCCTTGCTGCGCCGCCTCCTGCCTCAGATGAATATTTTGTGGACACAGAAGACAAACCCCAAAAGAAAAAAGACCGGGTTTCCTACCTCTAACTTGGAGGATGAATGGATCATCTTAAATTTTATCAGTTGAGAGAACAGCCCTTTTCGATCTCGGTGGACAATCGTTTCTATTTTAACAGTCAGCAACATTCCGAAGCCCTGCTGCGATTAAAATATGCCGTGGAACATCGTAAGGGTTTGGCCGTTATTGTCGGTAATGTCGGCACCGGAAAAACCACGCTCGCCCGAAGAATGTTAGATGAACTTGACGAGGACCAATACGAATCGGCGCTGCTGGTCGTCATCCATACCTCTATCAGCTCTGAATGGCTTTTAAGGAAAATTGCCGTGCAACTCGGCGTTGAAGCACCTTCCGAAATCAAAGCAGATTTGTTAAGCCAGCTCTACAAACGCCTAATCACGATTCATGAGTCGGGGAAAAAAGCGGTTGTTTTGGTAGATGAAGCGCAGATGCTGCACAATAAAGAAATCATGGAGGAATTCAGGGGCATCCTGAATATTGAATACGACAGCCAAAAACTGATCACCTTCATTTTTTTCGGCCTTTCTGAATTGGATGAAGCCATGGCGCTCGACAAACCGCTTCAGCAACGCGTTGCGATTCGTTATCCGCTCCGCTCCTTTCCCGAAGCGGTGACCCATGAATATATCAAGTGCCGACTGGAGATCGCAGGAGCGCAAAAACCTCTTTTTTCAGGGAAGGCACTTGCGGCAATTCATCAATATTCAGAAGGCATTCCACGCCTCATCAACACCCTTTGTGACAATGCCCTGTTTGAAGGTTTCCTCATCAAAAAAGAACTCATCGACGAAAAAATGATCCAGGAAATCGCACGAGACCTCAATCTCACTCCGTCAACTTAAGGGCCGAAAAAAAGCCTTGATGTTTTCCCACTCCTGCGTCGCCACCTCATCCGACCAGAGAATCCTTTTTATTTTGCTATCACGGTAGGATGAAACTTGCAGGGGCAACACTGAGTCTTCCTGATCCGGCTTGATAACAAAGGTAATCGCTCCTTCCTGGTCGCTTCGATAAATTTTAATCCCCTGTGATGCATAAACTGCCAGCACCTCCTTGTGAGGGTGGTGATAACGATTTTTCCGACCGGCTGAAATAATCGCAAAATTCGGAGAAATAGCAGAGATGAAGCTTTCACCGGAGGAGCTTCGGCTGCCATGGTGGGGGACTTTCAGAATATGGCTCTTCAAGTCGGCAGCACTTTCGAGCAGTACGGTTTCGGCCTCAGCTTCAATGTCTCCCGTAAAAAGAAAGGACAGCATTTTTTCTCCCGGAGTGAGGCAGGAGAGATGCAGCACAATGGAGTCGTTATTGGACTTCCGTGGCACAAGCCCGTCTTTTATACCTGGATTTAAAAATGAAAGCCTGCAATTGTCAATCATCAAGGGCGGACTCTGATTGTTGATGATACGCGGCTCAAGTCCTTTTGATTTCAGCGCCTTTTGGAAATCCCGATAATGTGCTGCCTTATTTTCCCGGCCATTGCTCCAAACTGTACCCACATTGAATGCTCGAATGAGATAGGGCAGTCCGCCCATGTGATCAAACTGCGGATGGGTCGCAAGTAACATATCAATCGTCCTGATTCGGTGCTGCCAAAGATAGGGCGCAACACCAAACTTTCCAGCCGTTTTTGTGCCACCGTCAATCAGCAGGGTTTTGCCATTTGCAAACTCAATCAAGGTCGCATCTCCTTGTGCAACATCTAAAAAAGTCACGCGGAGATGCGCGGGTGCGATGCGAATGCCTCCCCAGCCAAAAAAAAGAAGTCCGAAACTCAGCAGAGAAAACAAGAGCCAAGATCGCGGTTTTTTGAGAATAAAAATCGCTGAAAAGACGATGTAATAAAGAATGATCAGCCATAAGGGAGGCGCAGCAAAGTGAAAATTGGCCCCCGGCAGCTCGGCAAAAAATGAAACCAATGCGTAAAAGTAAGACAAACCTGCTTCAAGCACATCGGCAAAGGGGAAACCTTTAGAAAAAAGTAAAGCCCCCAGAGAAATGAGCAGGCCGATGGGAACCACTAACCAACCCACAAGCGGTAATACAATCAGGTTGCTGAAGAGCGCGACCCAGGAAAATTGGTGGAAATAATAAAGGACGAGCGGCGCAGTACCGATAATCGCCCCGATTGTTGAGGTCATCATCAGGGAGGCCGGGCCTGCAACGAATTTTTGATAAAAAGAAGGCCCATCTTCGAGCCCATCATCACTATCGAGATCGTCTTGTTTTTGTTGCCATGACATCATCAGAAGAATAAAGAGGACAGATAAAAAAGAGAGCTGAAAGGAGATTTCAAAAACCGCCCTTATTTCAAAAAGAATAATGAAGAGGGCCGCAAGGGCCAAAGCCGTCATCGCATCCCGATTTCTGCCGAGCCAGATTGAAAGCAGGTAGATCAATATCATGCTCAATGCGCGCAGGGTTCCGATTTTTGCACCCGCAAAAAAAGTGTAAAAAATGGCTGCTCCGGCAGTGAATAAGGCCGCCCATTGTGAGGGCATTTTCCAGAGTGTGAGCCGTAACAAGAGGGCTTCAGGCAGTTTCAAGAGCAGATATCGGACGAAACCAAAAACAAACAAAGAAACGAAGGCAAGATGGGCACCGGAAACCGCCAGCAGATGAGCCGTGCCCGAAGCGGCAAAATGCTCCCGAACTTCATCTGGCAGATAGCCCGTTTCTCCAATAACCAGGGCCATGAGCAATGCGCCACTTGGAGGGGCAAATGCACTCAGAATGCGTTTTCGAATTTCATCTCGCCAGCGAAAAATGTGCTTCAAAACCGGGTTGCCACCCTCGCCCACCTTTTTAATCCGATCCAGATTTGAAAGGTTGGCCACACCGCTCCAGCCTGTGCGTTCTCGGTAATCCGCATATTGAAAAGCCCCTTCGTTTTGAAACTGTCCGGGACGACGTAGTTTGATCTGCATTTCCAGGGAATCCCCATATTCAAAAGGAATTTCCTTTTCCCAGATATTGAGATGGAAATCGCCCCGAAGCGGCAGTGTTTTGTCTGCAATGTAAATGGTCTGTGCCTTCATCTGGAGGCGCACACGTCTTGGATCGTGACGTAGAGGACCGGAAACCTGAGCAACGATTCGGATCGTGTGTCCGTCAATATAATGTTGTAGGTCTCGGTCGGAAAAAGGCACCGCACTGATCTGATGGATCAGAAAAGCAAGCAGTCCCACAAGGAAGAGGGGAAATGATAGAAGGCGTCCACGAAAAAAGACCCCTTCGACAAAAAGAAGGATCAAAACAGAAAGGCTGAGTGCAAGCGGGAAGTAGAGAAACGCTTCGCTGAAAAAGAGGCCACCGAGCAGGGCAAGGGTAAAGAACACCAAGGGTCTCTTTCCCATTGATCGCCTCTAAAAAAAGGGTTTCAGGAAGTTCAGATCAATTGTAAATCGTGGCAGTCAGACGGATGACGAACTATTGCATTAAAGCAGCGGCCATCATGGCAATCACCAATCCAATTAAGGAAAAGATGACACATCCACAGCCGTAACGATTGGTTGCCGCCGCTCCTTCTTGTATTGCGGCTTTTCGGCCTCTTTTTCGACTCAATTTTTTTCCGGTGTAAATAAAGGGTTAAGGAAGCTCTAATTAAGCAGTAAAGCGATGCGCAGATCCCAGAAGAATGCTTAGATTCTTTGTCCCGCGCTTGCGAATGATCGTCATCGGTACTTCATCGCCAGGAAAAAGTTTTGAAACCTCTTTGACTAAAGCTGCTGAATCAGAAATTTTGTTATTGTTAAGTGAAATAATCAAATCTCCTTCTTTCAGCCCTGCTTTCATTGCCGGACTGCCAAACTCAACACGCGTTACCAACACTCCCTCAGCGGTGCTAGAAAGGCGGTAACGCGCTGCCAGATCCGGGGTGAGATCCTGAACCAGAATACCCAACCATCCTGAGGCAACAAACTGGAAAGCGACGACTGTCAATAAAACAAAGCTTAAAAACTTTCGCATCATAATCCTGATAAATCCATTTTAAGCGAGGGCGATTATTCCAGAGGCTCTCAATGGAAGTCAAGCGGCAGCCTCTTTCAAAAACAAAATGATCTCCAGGAGGCTGCCTTGCGAAAAGCGGGTGCCTATGATAACTTCCTCTGCCGAAATGGAAGCCGCTTACTCTCCCCAAAAAATCGAACCTTACTGGCAAAAGCTCTGGGAAAACAACCGGATCTTTTGTGTTGATGACGCCGCAGATCAGGAAAAATACTACATCCTTGAGATGTTTCCCTATCCTTCCGGGCGCATTCATATGGGGCATGTGCGTGTCTATGCCATCGGGGATGTGATTGCGCGTTTTAAGCGGATGCGGGGATTTAAAGTGCTGCATCCGATGGGTTGGGATGCCTTCGGTTTGCCTGCTGAAAATGCGGCGATTAAAAGAGGTGTGCAACCGGCCGCCTGGACAGCCCAGAACATTCTGGACATGCAGCAACAGCTTAAAAAGCTGGGGCTTTCCTATGATTGGTCGAGAGAGCTTGCCACCTGCCGTCCCGATTATTATCGCTGGAACCAGTGGCTTTTTATCCTTATGTTTGAACGCGGCCTGGCCTATCGTAAAGAGGCCACGGTCAACTGGTGCCCGGAATGTGTCACCGTCCTCGCAAACGAACAAGTGATTGATGGCCTCTGCTGGCGCTGTGATGCTTCCGTAAAACAAAAAGCCTTGAGGCAATGGTTTTTCCGCATTACCGCCTATGCCGAAGAACTGCTCTCCAGTTTGGATCAACTCTCCGGCTGGCCCGACCGTGTCCTGACCATGCAACGCAACTGGATCGGCAAAAGCTGCGGCGTCGAGCTGAGCTTTAAAGTGATCGAGCGATCCTCGACGCTGAGCATTTTTACAACCCGCCCCGACACCCTCTACGGCGTCACTTTTATGAGTATTGCTGCGGAACATCCGCTACTGCCTGAACTCATCAAGGGCAGGCCTGAAGCCCCGGCAGTCGAGGCATTTATTGAAAAAATCAAAAATCAGGATAAAACGGTTCGCACTGCCCTGGAACAGGAAAAAGAAGGGGTGTTCACCGGAGCCTATGCGACGCACCCCTTAAGTGGAGAAAAAATCCCGATCTGGGTTGCCAACTTTGTTTTGATGGAATATGGCACCGGCATTGTGATGGCCGTACCGGCACATGATCAGCGTGATTTTGAATTTGCTCAGCAATATGGGCTAGCAATTCGCCTGGTGATCCAAAACCCAGCGGGCGATCTTGTTGTGCCTTTGTCCGCCGCTTATACCGAAACAAAGGGATCACTTGTTGATTCCGATCAATTTAGTACTTTGCCTCCCCTTGAGGCACAAACAGCCATCATCGACTTTGTTGAAGCCAAAGGTCTTGGAAAAAAGAAAGTCCACTATCGCCTTCGGGACTGGGGTATTTCAAGGCAGCGTTACTGGGGCACCCCGATTCCAATCCTCTATTGCGATGCCTGTGGTGTCGTCCCGGTGCCAAAATCTGAGCTGCCCGTTAAATTGCCGGACACACTTTCTCCAAAAGACGGCAGCAATCCGCTTTTGGAGGACACTGATTTTCTTGAGGCGATCTGCCCCAAATGTCAGGGAGTCGCCCGCCGTGAAACCGATACGATGGACACTTTTGTCGATTCTTCCTGGTATTTCCTCCGTTATACTTCGCCAAAAACGACTGACGGCCCCGTGAACCCGAAGCTGGCTAGCGACTGGATGCCGGTGGATCAATACGTCGGAGGGGTCGAACATGCGGTATTGCACCTGCTTTATGCCCGTTTTTTCACCAAGGTCATGCGGGATATTGGACTGACCCAGGTTGACGAGCCCTTTAAAAATCTGCTGACCCAGGGCATGGTGATTAAAAACGGGGCAAAAATGTCCAAGTCAAAGGGCAACGTTGTTGATCCCAATGAACTGATCGAAACCTATGGTGCCGATACGGCCCGGCTTTTTTCACTATTCGCTGCGCCACCTGAAAAAGACCTGGAATGGAGTGATGAAGGTGTGCAGGGCAGCTTTCGCTTTCTTCAGCGGGTTTGGCGATTGCTTCACGACTTTTTAACTTCGGGACGCATGAGGGAATATAAGGACGACTTTGATTTTTCAAATGCCTCTGCGCGTGTGAGTGGTCTCCGACGTATGAGCCATCAGGCTATTCGTAAAGTCACGGCTGATATTGAAGAAGGCTATAAATTCAATACGGCCATTGCTGCTTTAATGACTTTTTATAATGGACTCAGCCGGGAGTGGGCCAGCTTGCAAACCGAGGCCACCGAGGATTTGAGCTACGATGCGGCATTTTCAGAGGCAATCGAGACCTTGGTGCTGCTGATTTCCCCTTTTGCACCTCACATGGCGGAGTCGCTTTGGCAGTCCCTGGGCCATGATTCCTCCATGCTTGATGTGTCATGGCCCGTCTATGACCCGAGCTTGATTGTGGCAGCACAGATAGAGGTCGTCATTCAGATCAATGGCAAAGTGCGCAGTCGTTTTTCAGCTGCTGCCGGGCTTGAAGATGAAGTCCTCCGGCAACGTGCGCTTGCCGACGAAAAAACACAATCCTGGATTGCAGAAAAACAGATTAAAAAAATCTTTGTCATCAAGGGAAGATTAGTCAATATTGTCGTCTAAGCGATGCCCAATCCATTGCATAAAGTCCTTCATCCTCACCCTCAGCATGACCGAATCCCTCTCTTTCCACTGCTGATGCTAAGTGTTTTACTCGGGTTTTCAGGATGTGTTTATCCGAGGCCGATTGCACTCAACGCACCGTTCTCAAACCTATCTGTCCCTTTATTTCAAAATGCCACCTTTGAACCTTTGCTGGAGAAAACGCTGACGTCGATTTTTAAAACGACACTCTATGAGCAGGGCTGGCAGGTGAATGCAGGCGCTTCAGCACAGGATGATGCTCAGGAAAAATCGAAAGTACTGATCGGGCGGATTACAAGTTTCGGGCGGAAGCCCATCTCTTTAGATCAAATCGGTCGGGCCCGGGAGTATCGCATCAACATCACTTTGAAAGTCACGCTTTTGAAATCAAAAGACGGGGCAGAACGCTTTTCCAAACTCATTGAGGGGGAGGCAGAATACATTGCGCGGCCCGGTTCCGAGGAAGATCGTACCGCAAAGGATCGGGCCATTCGAGAAGCAGGGCGAGACATGGCCCATCGCCTACTGGTTTTGATGCAAGCTGATTTGCTTCAAGCTGCACAAAACCCGGAAAAGGAAGGGACACAGTGAACTTTCAGGAAGGGATGCGTCACCTGAGCCAAGAGAAGTATGCTTCCTGCTATCTGATCACAGGGGAAGAATCTTTTTTAGTGGAACAACTCCTGACACATTTTCTGGAAAAAGCCATTGATCCCGCCACGGCTGACTTTAATCTTCATCGTTTTCAGGGCGAATCGCTGCTTTCGGCTGAAGTCATTTCCATTGCAAATACTTTTCCCGTGTTCAGTTCCCGGAGAATGTTAATCGTTCAAAATGCGGATCAGATTAAAGACGAGCGCGGGGATTTTCTGAGCTATCTCAACGATCCCTCTGAATCGACCGTCCTTGTTTTTGTTGCTCAGAAACTGGACATGCGAAAAAAACTGTTTGCGACTTTAAAAAAACGCGCGACCCTCTTCACTTGCCCGCGTCTTTATGATCGTGAGATTCCCGCCTGGATCGCACAGGAAGCCAGGCAAAAAGGCTTAAACCTTTCACAAGAGGCCATCTGGTTTTTAAAAGAGCATATCGGCAGGGATTTGACTGCATTGCAGCGAGAAATTGAAAAAGTCTGCTTGTATGCTGCGGGAGAGACTTCCGGCTCCGAGGAAGAAGTCGCAGGTTCTCTTGTGCAGCGGGTTGTGGGTGGCGGACGCAGCCATTCTATTTTTGAATTAACCAATGCTGTGGGCGATAAAGACATCACCCAGGCGATTCGCCTGCTCAACCATCTACTATCGGAAGGTCTGCATCCGCTCTATATCCTAACGATGTTAACACGGCAATGGCGGCAGTTCGCGCTGGCCAGGGCTGTGTTGGACGCGGGTCAAGCGGAATCTGCCATATCCAAAAAAGTGCCGATGCCGCCCGGTCTTTTCAGGCGCTTCCTGCAACAACTCCGCTTATGGCAATCAGAAGAAATTCAAGAGGCCTTTGCGCACGCCCTCTCAGCCGATTCTCAATTAAAAGGGGGCGGCCTCTCTGCTGGTTTTGTTCTGGAAGCACTGCTTCTGGACTTGTGTCGTCCCGCCAATGCTGAAAAAACCAGAGCAGATTATACCCTCCCGTTTCATGCACAGCTTGTTTGAAGAGACAGGTGTGATTGCCTTCCTGAAGTCTTGAAACAAAGAAAGCCCCTGTCCATTGTTTCTTGGAACAGGGGCTTTTCTATTGTGATGCAAGAACAGTAGGTGTTAGCTGGACTCTGTGTTGTCTGTACTGAGTGCTTTATTTGCCATCTTGGTGAGGCGGGAAATTTTACGAGAGGCTCTTTTTTTCGGGATCACACCCTTTGAGCCAGCGCGGTCGAGTGTTGATATTGCCGACTGCAAGTGATTTTTGATAGGCTCACTCGCTTCTTCCAAGACGGAGGTATTTAGTTTTTTGATTTCAGTTCTAACAGTCGAGGCAACGGCGCGATTTCTTTTCCGTCGTTTCTCAGATTGCCGTACCCGTTTTAGTGCTGATGGATGATTTGCCAAGATCTTACCTCCTTAAAATGAACAGAAATTTATAATACGTGATTCAACAAGAAGTCAAGTGAAAAAAAATAATCAAGAAAAAAGCCCACAGCCTGAGCTTAAAGTAGCGCAAGAGGCAGAAGAGCAGGGGGCAGAAAAATCCATTATTGCTTCGGCGGGCATTGTCTCCATTGGAACATTCTCAAGTCGGATATTAGGTTTTATTCGGGATGTGATTCTGGCAGGGATTTTTGGCGCCTCCTTGACTGCCGATGCCTTCTATGTCGCTTTCCGAATTCCAAACTTGCTGCGTGAACTTTTCGCCGAAGGATCGATGTCGGCGGCCTTTGTTCCGGTCTTTACAGAAACGCTGACAAAAAAAGGAAAAACCGAAGCAAAAATCCTCGCCCGAGCCACTTTTACAGTCTTGCTGCTCATCGTTTCTTTGATTGTGCTGCCCGGCATCTTTTTTTCGACTCAGATTGTCAGCCTCATCGCACCCGGTTTTATGGAAGACCCGGAGAAACTTGCACTGACCGCCGAACTGGCCCGAATCATGTTTCCCTTCCTGCTGTTTATTTCCTTTGCAGCATTGACGATGGGCATGCTCAATAGTCTGCGCCGTTTCGGCCCACCCGCATTTTCAACGGCAGTCTATAACATCGTGAATATTGTGATGCTGCTTGTCTTGGCGCCCCAATTGGAACACCCCGTTTTTGCTGCGGCCATTGGTGTGACCTTGGGTGGTTTAGCGCAATTTCTGATGCAGCTTCCCAGCTTGCACCGGGAGGGCTTTTCGCTTGCTTTGCAGAGGCCGCTTCGCCCCATTCATCAAGGGGTCAAGAAGATGGGGCGCCTCATATTACCGACGATGTTAGGGCTCTCCGTTACTCAGATCAATCTCCTGGTGAATACGTTTTTGGCCTCATTTTTACCCTTGGGTAGCATCAGTTACCTCTACTACGGAATGCGACTCATCCATTTTCCGCTCGGTATTTTTGCCGTCGCCCTCTCCACCGCCTTGTTGCCTACGCTCTCTTCTCAAGCGGCGCGAGGCGATCTTGAGGCTTTGAAGCGATCCTTTTCTTTTGGCCTGAAACTGGTATTTTTTATCACTTTTCCCGCCTTGCTCGGTCTTATTCTCTTTCGTGTACCCATCGTTCATCTGCTTTTTGAACACGGAAAATTTGATGCGGCTGCAACTGCCGGTACCGCCGATGCTGTTCTTTTTTATGCTGTCGGGCTTTGGGCTTTTGCAGGAATTCGGATCGTTGTGCCGGTTTATTATGCCCTGCAAGATACCAAAACCCCCGCAAAGATTGCCGTCGTTTCGATGGTTTTAAACCTGCTGCTCAACCTGGCCTTAATGGAACCGATGCAGCACCGAGGGCTTGCACTCGCAACCTCGCTCGCTGCCATCTTCAATTTTTTAGCCTTGCTTTGGATGATAAGAGGGAGAATCCCCAGCCTGGATGTTCGACAAATTGTCTCTAGCTATCTCAAGGTGGGCTTTTCTTCATTGATCATGATCCTGCCCGCTTATTTACTCGCAGGGCAGCCGATCTGGCAATCGGAGGGTGCGTGGACGCTCAAAACACTCAGTCTGGCCACAGCAATCGGTAGCAGCATCTTCGGCTACTTCGCAGTGCAGTTCCTTTTGAAAAGTGAGGAGATCGGTTTTATTTTAAAGATGTTTAAAGAGCGTAGCGGAAGAGGGCGTCAATAAGAGATTGCCGCCGTGACACTTGGGAGAACCAGTTTAAACGGAGAGCACTCGCTTAAACAATATAAGCCAGCGCTTCCAACTCTCGAAGGTAGTTGTAAAGTTTTGTCTGCCGTTCTGCCATTTCATGAAAGATGAGACCCAGGGCAAAGTTGTTTTTGCCCTCCAGGCGCTTCGACCAGCGCACTTGCGCCATGATGGATTCTTCAATCATTTCTTTATCGGCTGTGGTGAGATTGAGGCGCACCAGAACACTTTGTCCGATTTGGTAGTCACGATCAACATACCCGCCCATGCCGTAAATAGACAAATCGCGAACAAAGACTTCGCTGTTTTCCTTCGTCCCCAGGCTGAGTTCAACCACTGTTGCCAGGGGAATTCTTAAGTAGGTTCTGCGACGCTGCATCTCTTCACAGTGGCTTCAAGCCAGGAGTTGAGGCGCTTTGCTAGAGTCCTTCAAGCACCTCGACATCTTTTCTCAGGTCAGTCACTAAAGATTCAATGGCTTGTTTGACTTCAGAGGGTGTTACCGGTTTTGTGATGCCCTGTACCCATTTTCGGATCATGTCAAAACGCAATTCATGGTCTAAAGCACGCGGTTCTCCCAGGGTATTTGCAATGGCATCCCTCAAACCCGAACCACGATATAAGCGGGACTGACTGGTCATGACCTTGCTTGCCGCCGAGGTCATTCGTTTTTTCTGCCAGCTTGAGAAGGCCTTTGTCAATGCGACTTCGATCTCTTGAATCGTCGGCAGCCAGTCTTGCGCTGAAATGTCTATCAAATTCCGAGCTGTACCAGCTTTGGACTTGAGATCAAGATGAACTGCTCCGGTTTTTTGTACAATCTCTACCAGCTGTTTTCCCGCTAACATTTCTTTTGGGGCGAGGCTTGCGTGCCAGGTTTCAATAGCATAAGCGCCAAAAGGAATGTCTTTGATTTCAAAATGTCCCTGTTTGTCGGTCATGGCAAAAAAGGGAGAGGGTGAAACATAAACCAAAGCACTCATTTCGACGTGTACTTTACAGTGCAGGGAAACAGCGCCTCTATTTTTCAGGAGGACTTGTTTAACCGTTTTAGGCAGGTGGGAGCCAATATCAAAAGGGTTCGATGGGCTTCGCGACCACACGTTGTGAATATTATCGTCCCGGTTTTCAAAAGAAATGGTCGTACCCGGTGTCACAATACTGAAAGCCGGAGAAAATTGAAGTTCTTCCTGGACGATGGTTGTTTCCATCGGAGAGGGGGGAAAAGCTGAGCCGTCTTGATTCGCGAGGGCAACGACTGCATGAGCCACTTTTTCTCCGTTAATGGTGACTTGACCCCGCAAGACACCTAGTTGAGCTTCCGCACTTGCATCAGAAACAATGGGAAATAGAATGAAGAGTGCGGCCAGCAGCAAGCTCAGAAGCGGCGAGAATTTATTAAACGATTTTTTTGGATTCATCATGGCGCGAAGCATATTGAATACCATGCATACTGTCAAATGTGAAGACGCTGGCATTCAGGTCAAGTCCTAGCGCTTTTTAATCACCCCGCGTTGAGGGCAAAGATGCTGGATGACACATCGGCTACAAAAAGGGGAAATGGGTGTGCAGACAAATTGCCCGAAGGGCACCAGCACATCGTTATAGTGAATCCAATATGTCTTGGGTAGTTTCTTCCGTAAGACCTGCTCACTTTCGTCGGCAGCCGAGGTCTTGATCAAGCCAAAACGGTTCGAAATTCGGTGCACATGGGTATCAACACAAATTGCCGGAAGATGGTAGGCCACACTCACCACGAGGTTCGCAGTCTTTCGGCCCACGCCGGATAGGGTCAAAAGTTGATCAATTGTATCGGGTACCTTGCCTTCATAAACGGTCAGCAAGCGCTGACAAATTTTAAGGATTTGCGCCGTTTTATTGCGATAAAATGACACTGGATAAATCGCCGATTCGATGGTTTCAGTTCTGAGCTTCATCATACTGGAAGGTTCATTCGCAAGTTTAAAGAGTCGCTTTGAGGCCGCAAAGGTCGTTTCATCTCGGGTACGAAGACTCAGCAGGCAGGAAATGAGCACCTGAAAAGGGTCATTTGTCTCCTGTGCAATAACACCCACAACCGGCACTTTCAGCCGACGGGCCTCTGCTGTAAGCAGGGGCATGATGATGTTGATATCAGGAGCGGAGGCATTTTCATTCATAATTGCGGGCAAACTATCAGAAGCATGCAAGCAGAACAAGAGGGGGTAAAAAGCCCTCACTGCCAGTCCTGACTTGGTCTTGACATAGAATACGGCTTCCCCTACTATTCTGTTCTTTTTGGGGAGCCTAGGTGATACAGAACATGGTCGATATGGAGCAGGTCTGGTCGGAGCATAAAACGCTCCTGAGTGAAGTTGAGGCCGAAATTCGCCGGGAACTGCGTTCAGAAGTCGAGCTTGTGAACAAGGTCGCCCAGTATATTATCGACAGCGGTGGAAAACGGATTCGACCGCTGCTGCTGATCATCAGCGCCCACCTTTGTGATGGTGTCAACAAAAAATTCATCAATATGGGCGGCAGCATTGTTGAGTTTATTCATACGGCCACGCTACTGCACGACGATGTCATCGACAATGCAGAAATCCGCAGGGGCATTTCACCCGCGCGGGTGTTGTGGGGCAATCAGGCCAGTATTCTGGTCGGAGATTATCTTTACACCCTGGCCCTTTCCCTGACCGTTAAAATCGACAAACTAGAAATCAACAACCTGCTTGCCAACACCTGTCTCAGAATGGCGGAAGGGGAGATGTTGCAGCTCAATCACAACAACAACCTCCACCTTTCCGAAGAGACCTATCTTCAAATTATCGAATATAAAACAGCCTCTCTCATCTCGACCAGTTGTCTTTTCGGGGCGATTATCGCAGATGCGCCGGAAGTGGAAAAAGAAGCACTCCGCTCTTATGGCAAAAACCTCGGGATCGCTTTTCAGGTGGCCGATGACACACTCGACTACATTGCTGATGACGATAGGCTGGGGAAATCACTCGGGGAAGACTTGAAGGAGGGTAAAATCACCCTACCCTTAATCCACCTCTTGCAGCATTGCAATGACTCAGAACGCATCTGGCTCGAAAAATTGATCAGCGGGGACGATTTTCTGCCCGATGACCTGACGAAGGTCATCGACTTGATGATCGCCTACGGCTCGACTGACTACGCCCTGAAACGCGCCCAAAGTTTTTCGGATACCGCAAAAAGAGATCTGAACTCTTTTGGCGACTCTCAGCATCGGCAAGCCCTCACTGCCATTGCCGACTACGTTGTACAAAGAGACCATTAACGGATCGTCACCCCTTCGTTTTAATTTCCCCGTAAGACCTCAACAATCAAACTGATCTCACGTAAAACCAGCGCGACACGCTCACATTTTTCGAGTGGGCCGGCATAACAAATCGCAAGACCTTCGAGATGGACTTTCATCATCACTTGTGTTGCGGCCTCAAGTCCTACGCCTGTGGCTTTTTGAATTTGAAAAACAACCTCATCACAACTGTGCACTTCATCGTTAAAAAGAATGACCTCCCAGGGGAAGCCCTGTTTTTCTTTCAAGTGACGCGCTGAAATATGTTTGCTTTCTTCAAGTGCGGAGGGTGTCACGGAAGCGGCTCTTGTGGGTTCTTAACTGTCGAGGTTGACAAAGCGGGCGGTGTTGCAGGAGGAGAGGGCATCGGCGGTGAAGAGAATGACCTGACGTTTTTTTGAAATTTCCTGGAGGATTTTCCCGGCGAGCAATTTTGAACGGGCATCAAAACGCGCAAAAGGATCATCCAGCAAAAATGGCATCGGCACTTCTTTAAACTGCTCCAGCGAGGACAGCACCAGAGAAAAAAAGACCTGATCGGCAATGCCCGCACTGAGACGGTTGAGAGGCGTTTTACCCACAAAAACTTCACCATTTTCTTCAAGGTGAATGGTTTCGGCTGTTCCCGATTGAAAGTAGCGAAAGACCTGACCGGCATTCTGCTGAAGGCGCTGGCGGTCGGGCCGCCCACCAGCGCTTTTTGCGATGGCAAGCAGTGTTGAAAAAAAACTCAGATTGACCGCTTCGTTCGGTGCAGCAAAACCTGAAAGCGGCAGAATGCTATCTTCCAAGGGATCATCAGAGGCATCGCCTTCCCTGATTTCCTCCCGAAGCCGATAAACCTCTTGAGAAACTGACCCCAGCGATACAAGTTTTTCCTCTAAGGCAGCGGCGTCTTTTTCCAATCCACTGAGCACTACATTCATTTCTTCAATCGACTGCTTCTTCAAAAAATGTTCTTTTTCAGATTGTACCGAAGTTTTCTTTTTCAGAAGATTTGCGTGAGCCGATAGTATTTTTTTGAGCTCGGCAAGATTTTCAACACACAGCATCTGCATGAAATCGACAAGCGTTTTATGCTCCGTTTCAAAGCGATTTTTTGCATCTTGCGCTTTTTGTTCCAATGCTGCCTGCTTGCGACGCAGTGTCTTTTTGACGGCAGCACGACGCATTCGTTTGTAATATGCAAAAGCGGCAAGTCCGCTGCCAATCACGACACCGGCTAAAAAAAGGTAACGCAGTGATCCAGCCAAAGTCACAATAAAGGGCAGCAAGAAGGAAAATACAAACAGGCCCAAGCCAGCTAAAATCAGGCGGTCTTTTGCAAGAGGGACTTCAATGATCATGTCGAGATCAGACTGAAGATTTTCCCGCGCTTCGTCGATTTCTGCAAGTGTCTGCGCAAGCAATTTCTCACTTGCTTCGTAGTCTTGAATCAGGGTCGCTTCAAGCGGTTTTTGTGAGGCAAAGAGGGCATATTTTTTTGCCTCTGTTTCTTCTATTTGGCTTAGTTTCAGTTCAATTTCCTGATATTGTGCCACCCGCTTTTTAAGCGAAGCGATTTGATCCTGTTTTTGAAGCAGTGAATCGCTCTCCTCCTCCATCGCCTCAAGTTTTGCTTCCGCCACTTTGAGCGCCAATTCTATTTCTGTTTCTGGGTTAAGGCTTTGTGTCTCCTCCTTTTTCTGAGGACTAAAAAGAGGGTCTTTTTTTAGATCGAGCGAGGCCTGCATTTCATCTGAATTAAAGTGGGGCACTGGCAGTACGGCGTCGCTTCCCGATTGCAGCACTTGTGAGGGCAGGCGAAATTGATCCAGCAAAAAAAGCAGGTGACGATCTTTATCGGCAAGACCACCCGCTTCTTTACGGAACCAGCCTTGGATAAGTGCCTGATCGGTTTCGATGGTGGTAAATTTTTTTGTTTCGGCTGTC
The DNA here is from genome assembly GCA_964604255.1 of uncultured Nitrospirota bacterium. Classification (GTDB taxonomy): domain Bacteria; phylum Nitrospirota; class Nitrospiria; order SBBL01; family JAADHI01; genus JAJDBU01. Next base: position 7,148 of record CAZRYI010000001.1, on the reverse strand, counting down.
ATGCGGGAGAGATCCCAGGCCTGCTTTTGATAAAAGCGCGCAATGCGAAAAATATCTGCCTGAGGGGTACGAAGGGTCAAGGCGACCTGAGCCAATTCATTGTCAAATAAAGCTTCGGTATTAAAAAGGATGGAAGAAAGGATCTGGTAGATCCTTGTTTTGCCGGAGCCGTTTGGCCCGACAACACAGTTCAGTCCCGGCGCAAAAGAGATTCTTTTGGATCGTCCGAATGGCGGGATATTAAATAAATCCAGGGCTAATAAAACCATGAATACGCGACTCTCAAGATGGGCAGCAAAACGACTACTTTCCTTCAATCAACATTAAATCAGGATCTTCCAGATGTTCAATGACGGTATTCATAAATCGGGCGGCCTCTGCGCCGTAAATCACTCGATGATCAAAGGTGAGTGAGAGCGGCAGGATTTTTCTGATGACAATTTCTCCTGAGCGAACGACGGCCCGATCCGCAATTTTACCCAATCCTAAAATACCGACTTCAGGGTAGTTGATAATGGGTGTGCCATAGATGCCGCCAATCACACCGTAGTTGGTCAGTGTAAAGGTGCTGCCCTTTAATTCCGAAAGCACGATACTACGAGACAGGGCTTTTTCAGTCAGCACCGAGATTTCCTGAGCCAAGTCCAGGATGGACTTTTGGTCGGCCTCTTTGATTACTAGCACCATCAGGCCTTTGGGTGTATCGACAGCAATGCCGACATTGTAATACTTTTTCAGGATGATTTCTTCCTTTGTTTCGTCCAGCATGGCATTCAAAAAAGGATAGGTTTTTAAACCGGAAACCAGGGCCTTGATGATAAAAGGCAGGTAGGTCAGATTAAAGCCTTTCTCTTCCGCCAGATCTTTTTTATTGAGCCTCACCTTTTCGAGTTTTGTGATATCCGCATCATCCACAAAGGTGACCGCGGCCACTTTTTCAGAAGACTCCGCCACCCGCTTGCCCCCGCTCCGTCGCACACCCCTGAAAGGAATGCGCTCCACCGGGCCCTGCATTCTGATATCGCTTGGGCCTGCATCGGCCTTTTTTGCAAGAGATCGTTCCACATCCACCCGCAAAATACGACCCTCGGGGCCGCTGCCTTCAATGGTGTTTAGATCAATATCCAGCGATTTTGCATAGGCTCGAACCGATGGAATGGCCCGTACTTTTGCGGAAGATTTGTTAGGAAACGCTGATGGACGTTTTTCCGAGAAAGGGTCTGGGGAGACTGAAGCGGTGGGGACTTGTTTTGTTTTTGACTGTATCGGAAGCACAAATTCTTCCTCCGATTCCTGCAAGATGCCGACAACCGATCCACCGTCTTTCTTTTTTTGCACTTCATTTTTTTGAGAAGTCTCTGGCGTGGTTTCCACTGTAAACAGCTTGGTACCAACTTCAATGATTTGACCGACCTCTCCCTTCAGAGACACAATCTGACCGGTATAGGGTGAGGGCAAACTGACAAGGGCTTTATCCGTTTCAACCTCAATAACAGGCTGATCTTCTTTGACGAAATCACCTTTGTGAACAAGCCAGGCCACAATCTCACCTTCGGCGATGCCTTCGCCGACATCTGGAAATGTAAAGACTTTTTCCATATTTAAAAGTGGACAACCTCTTGAATGGCTTCGACGATTTGCGCTTCGTCCGGGAAATAATAGTGTTCCAGTTTGGGTAAGGGCACGCCCGTGTCAAAGCCTGTCACACGGACAATCGGGGCTTTCAGTGATAACAAGGCTTTCTCTGAAATTTGAGCAGCAATCTCGGCTCCGAGTCCGCAGCTCCTTGCCGCTTCATGAATAATGACAGCACGTCCGGTTTTTTCAATGGATTGTATGATCGTGTCGCTGTCCAGCGGCGAAAGCGTTCTTAAATCAATGATGTCGCAATGCACCCCTTGCTCAATCATGCTCGCCGCTGCTTTCAGGGTTGGATGCAGCATGGCCCCCCAGGTAATCAGGGTCGCCTTGTCACCCTCTGCGACCAATCTTGCCTGCCCCAAGGGAATGAGCAGGGCTTCGTCAGGCACTTCTTCTTTAATGGCCCGATAAATTTTTGAGGGTTCCAGAAAAATAACCGGATCAGGGTCTCTCAGTGCGGACAGTAATAAACCCTTGGCTTCCGCCGGTGTTGAGGGCATCACGACCTTTAAACCCGGCGTATGGACAAAAAAAGCTTCTGTGCTTTCAGAATGCAGTTCGGGTGCGTGGATGCCGCCGCCATAGGGCGCTCGCACTACGAGCGGACAAGTATAACGGCCTCGTGTGCGGCTGCGTAGTCTTGCAGCATGACAGACCAACTGTTCCATTGCCCCGTAAAGAAAACCCATGAACTGAATTTCGGCAACCGGCCTCAAACCATAAGCCGCCATACCGATGGCCGTGCCGATGATGGCCGATTCGGAAAGCGGGGTATCCACCACCCGTGATGCACCAAAAGTGTCGATTAAACCGTCCGTTGCACGAAAAACACCGCCATCTGCGCCCACATCTTCACCCAGAATCACCATGTTTTCGTTCAGGGCCATTTCATAAGAAAGGGCCTGATTCACTGCCTGAACAAGTGTGAGTTTGTTCAATGTGGGGCCTCTTCTTTCTCTTTTTTGATACGGCGTGCAAGTGCCGCTCTCTGAGGCAACAAGTCATTTGGAAGGCTCTCAAAAAGTGAGTCAAATATTTGTAAAGGGTCCATCGGTCCTGCAGATTCGTAGTCCTCTACGGCTGCTGAAATACGCGCTTCTACCCCCTGCTGAAGTGCTTCTTCCTGTTCTGCCGACCAAAAGTCGTTCTTTTCCAAATAGCTTTTTAAACGGCGCATCGGATCTTTTAAACGCCACTGTGCCACTTCTTCTTCTGAGCGATACCGGGAAGCATCGTCAGCGGTCGTATGATCGCTCAGCCGATAAGTGAGACATTCAATCAGGGTTGGCCCTTTGCCTTGTCTTGCAGATTCAAGCGCCCTTTTTACCGCAAGATAGACCGCAATGACGTCGTTGCCGTCCACCTGAATGCCGGGAAAACCATAGGCAATCGCTTTTTGGGCGAGGGTCTTTGATGCCGTTTGACGGGAGACCGGAACGGAAATGGCCCATTGATTGTTTTGGCAGAGAAAGACAACAGGCAGGCTGAAAACCCCCGCAAAGTTGAGCCCTTCATGGAAATCGCCCTTGGAAGTTGCACCGTCACCAAAAGTCGTGAGCACAGCAATTTTATCTTGTTTGTATTTTGCCGCCCAGGCTGCACCCACCGCATGAGGAATATGTGTGCCCACGGGGATGGAAACGGGAAAGTCATTTTGTGTTTCAGGCACGACGTTGCCGCGTTCGTCACCCGACCAATATTGGTAGAGTGTTTTCATCGGCAAGCCCCGTAAAATAGAAATCCCCGTTTCTCTAAAAGCCGGAAAAAACCAGTCTGAAGACTTGAGTGCGGCAGCACAGCCGACCTGTATTGCCTCCTGACCTTCAATGGCGGGATAGGTGCCAAGTCGCCCCATTCGCTGAAGTTTTAAGGCTTTTTTATCAAAAGCACGAATCAGCACCATTGATTCGTAAAAAGCCTGGATTTCTTTTGGTGTGATTTTTTCGGTGGGGCCCAGTAAGTGGGAAAGAAGCGATGCGTCAAGCCTGCCTTGCTCGTCTAAAAGCTGAAACCATTCGACCTTGAATTCCTCCAAAATCCGCTTCGGCATCGCTCAGCATCTCCTTGAGATTATCCCTGGAAATTTTCACTGGAAATAATATTTGAACTACACCATTATAACATATTGGGTGAATATGCCTGATCTGGCTTTGCATCAAAATTGCCAATATCGGGCGATACTCGCCCCTGTCATTCAAGTTTTTAATTAAAACGCCGATGAGGTAGTTATGTCTTTTTTGCTTCGTATTTGCATGACCACCGTTTTTGTCATTGGCACTCTAGGCGGCCCTACTGGCATTTGGCTTATTTCGGGCCATGCCGCCGATTTTTATAAATATCTGGATCACAATGGCACCCTGGTTTTTACGGAAGATTTATCAACAGTGCCGACAGAATTGATGGACAAGGTTGAAAAAATCACACTGCCGGGCAACAGGTCTGGCAAAACATCGGATGACAACTCGGACGAGGGCAATGTCTCAAGCGTCTTGGAAAGTGTTAAAAACCCTGAGCAGCTCCTGAGCCTGGGTGAAAAACAGGTACAAAAAGGAAAAGCCGCACTCACTTCGTTTTTAAAGGATGAAATCGTCCTGCTCAGCGGTTATGTCATTACCGGCATCATCTTGTTTGTCTTTCTGTCCAGGCTGCTCAAAAACCTGGGCGGCGGGCTGCTCAAAAAAATCATCTTTAAAATGGTTTTTGTCACCGCCCTGTTTTGCGGTGCTTATTACTGGTATCTTTCCTACATGAATAAAAACATCTTGAATTTCGGCCCTGGCGGCACAGGAAGAACAGGTGCATCCAGCGAGCTGACAACACCCGCAGAAATGTTGAAAAAAACACAAGACATCATTGATCAGGTCAACGCGAGAACAAAACAAAAACAGGAATTACTGGATAATCTGGAATAAAAACCCTACAATTTTGTCGCATGACAGAAGAACTTGTCGTGCCGCCCATCATTTCTCTCAGAAGTCTATCGCACAAATCACGGTTTAAACCACTGTTTTTATTCGATAAAAATGCGCACATCATTGTTGGCCCCTATTTTGCTATAAGCGAGCAGATGCGCCTTAGATTTACCCTGATCAACAACAAGGAACAACCCTAATGAATGATATCGAATTTAAACTATTTTCCTTCAAAGGAAAGATGCGCATCCTGCACCTCACCTGGTTTGCCTTCTTTCTGAGCTTTTATGTCTGGTTCAATCATGCCCCTTTGCTGATCTCCATTCGCGATAGCCTGAATCTGAGCGATCAACAGATCAAGGTACTGCTGATTCTCAACGTCGCCCTCACAATACCGGCGCGGATCGTCATCGGAATGCTGGTCGATTCACTGGGGCCACGCCGTCTCTACTCGGCCCTGCTGCTTGTTTCCAGCTTGCTCTGTTTTGGTTTTGCAATGGCTGACGATTTTCAGACACTCGCCCTGATGCGCTTTCTTTTAGGTTTTGTCGGGGCGGGTTTTGTCATTGGTATTCGCATGGTGAGCGAATGGTTTCCCGCAAAACAGGTCGGACTGGCAGAAGGGATTTACGGCGGATGGGGTAACTTCGGGGCCGCAGCCGCAGCCATCACACTGCCTGCTTTTGCATTGGCCATCGGGGGTGAAAATGGCTGGCGCTATGCCATCGCTTTCACCGGAGTGCTTTGCCTCATCTACGGTGTGATCTACTATTTTTCAGTAACGGATACTCCCAAAGGCTCCACCTATTTCAAACCCAAAAAAGGCGGTGCGATGGAAGTGACCAGCAAGGGCGATTTCATCCTCTACTTGCTCACCAATATTCCGATGCTCTTGACCCTTGCGGTGCTGGCCTGGAAACTGGGGCCTGAAAACCTCGGCATGTTAAGCGGGACAGTCAATATGATGATCTACGCCCTGCTCACAGGCATCTACCTGCTTCAAGCCTTTCGCATCTATCAGATCAACAAACATGTCTTTGAGGGAGAAGTGCCCGCCATCGAACGCTATCAATTCAAGCAGGTCGTGGTGCTCAATCTAAGTTACATGGTGGCTTTTGGTTCCGAGCTGGCCGTCATTTCAATGCTTCCCCTCTTTTTTTTAGAGACCTTTGAGGTTTCCCAGATGGCGGCGGGACTGCTCGCCTCGGCTTATGCTTTCACAAATGTTTTTGCCCGGCCTTTAGGGGGACTGCTCAGTGACAAGTACGGTCGAAAACGGGTCTTGATTTACCACATGGTTGGACTGATCGGCGGTTATTTTTTGATGGCCCAAATGAATGCAAGCTGGCCTCTGATCTTAGCCTTCCTGATCACCATGGCCTGCTCGGTCATCGTCAATTCCGCCACCGGCGCTATTTTTGCCGTCGTGCCCCTGGTGAAACGACGTCTCACCGGACAAGTGGCCGGCATGGCGGGCGCCTATGGCAACGTGGGTGCAGTCGCTTATTTGACCATTCTCTCCTTCGTCACACCCGAACTCTTTTTTATGGTGATTGCAGGCTCTGCCGTACTGGTCCTTTTATCGGTTATTTTCATCATGGAAGAACCGTCAGCAACAATGGCTGAAGTGCTACCGGACGGCACAGTGCAAATCATCGAAGTAGCGTAACTAAGCGCATTGTGAGAGTGTAGGGCCATGACTGCAATGCTCAAAGTTAAAACAGGACAACATAGCGAAGCAGGGCTCAAAGCCAGCAACGAAGATTCCCACGGCATTCGCATTCCCGAAGGCACCTTGCTCACCAACAAAGGCATTGCCGCCGTCATTGCCGACGGTATGAGCGGAAGTGATGGTGGCAAGGAAGCCGCCGAAGCCTGTGTTCTGGGGTTTTTATCCGATTATTTCAGCACACCTGAATCCTGGACCGTCAAAAAATCGGGAGGTGTCGTCCTGGGGGCGCTCAACCGTTGGCTCTGCGGGCAGGGCCAGGAAGTCTACGGCTCGTCGAAGGGCATGGTCACCACCCTGAGCGCGCTCATCATCAAATCGGCCACAGCCCACCTGCTTCATGTCGGCGACACTCGGATTTATCGGATGCGCGGGGGTGATCTGGAATGTCTCACTCGCGACCACCGAGTCGTGGTGAGCAAAGACAAAGCCTATCTTGCCAGAGCAATGGGCATTGATGTTGACCTTCAGATTGATTACAAAAGTCTGCCCGTCGAAGCAGGAGATTTATACCTCTTGCTCACCGACGGCGTACACGAATACCTCAGTCGAAAAGAGATAATCGCCCTGCTTCAAAAGGGGAATGATCCTGAAAAAACTGCTCACGAGATAGTCCGTCTCGCCGCAGAAAACGGGAGCCACGACAACCTCACCGCTCAAATCGTCCTCGTCGAACAACTGCCCATTCATAACAAAGCCGACCTTTACCAAAAATTAACCGAACTGCCCTTTCCGCCGCCGCTTGCCGCAGAGATGGTTTTGGACGGTTTTCGCATTATCCGGGAATTGCATTCCAGCAAGCAGACGCAAATCTATCTTGCGATGGATCGCGAGACAAAAGAAAAGGTCGTCATCAAAACACCTTC